>CBFGLP010000645.1:0-6240 GCA_965649595.1 uncultured Myxococcales bacterium
TCAAGCCCTGGAAAGAGGGCCACGCGACCCTGGTCGACCTGCTCGAGGCGCACCGCTACCTGACCATGCAGATGGCTCGCCGCGAGCTGCAGCCCGACGGCACCACCACCCGCGATCGCCACCGCTACTTCTCCGACGAGCTGCTCCGCGAGCTGCATCGCCTGCTCAAGACCCTCGCGCGCGAGGACGGCGTGTTCGTGTCGGACCGCAAGGTCGTCAAGCTCTACAAGCTGCTGCGCGCGCGTGCGTGGCTGCTCCATGGCGGCAAGGTCGAGCGCGAGGACCTCGGCCTGCTGGCCTACCTCGGCGAGACCCGCGAAGAGCTGGCCTTGCTCGAGGAGAAGGTGCCCAAGCTGCTCGGGCTCGACTGAACCCGGGCCGTCCTCTTCGACCGCCCCCGACTCGAGTTGATCGACCAACCCTGCCACTCCCATGCTCGACCGCCCTCGCCCCATCCAATCACTGCTGCTCGCCTCGCTGCTCGTCGCGGGCGCGTCCCAGTTGCTCGCTTGCGGGCCCGAGATCCCCGACGCGTGGAAGGATCTGGTCCCCGAGACCAAGGGCCTCGACAGCGCGATCGAGGCCGCCGCATCACCCGGGATGCCCGACGAGCTGATGCTCTTCTACGCGCGCGCCAAGACCGATCCCAAGACCCTGGCCAGCGACTACGCGGCCAAGATCGAGGCGGCCGGCTATACGAAGGTCATGGCCTGCGAGAGCGACGAAGTGCCGAGCGGTGGGTTCATGAAGGCGCCCAAGTCGTTCGTCGAGTTCAGCGTCGCGCCGCTGGGCGAGGAGACCTGGGACGTCCGCCTGCGCAAGACCGACGAGCTGCTCACGATCGGCCTGCCCGAGAAGGATGGCTGCGCGTGGCTGCCCGAGGCCGACAAGTTCTGCACCAGCAAGCCGACCGACAGCTGCGCGCTGCCGCAGTAGGGCGATGAGCGAGGCACGGCAGCAGGTCGACGCGTGGGTGGCCGCAGGCCTGCTCTTGCAGCGCGGCGAGCAGCCGAGCCCCGAGCTGATCGCGAGCGTGCGGATCTGGCTCGAGTCGGTCACCGAGGTGCTCGCCCTGCTGCCGCCGCTCGGCGTCGCCGCGGACCTCGGCCGGCTGCTGACCCGGGCGCCCTTCGACATCGCCCGCTCGCTCCACGTCGAAGACCCCGGGCTGCGGACAGCCCTCGACGCCTACGAGGAGCACCTGCTTGGTCGGCTCGCCGCCGACTTTCAGCTGGAGGCAGCCCGTGACGCGCTGCTGCGCCTGCCCGAGTCGCTGCGCCCCGCCGCGATCGCGGTGTTCGTCGAGCAGGTGCTCGGCCGCGTGAGCGCCTCTCAGCCGCGGGCGACTGACGAAGCCCACATCGAGCTGCTCGAGTCGCCGGCTCCGGGCGCGGTTCGACGGACCCTCCAGCGTCAGTCTCACGATCACTTCGAGCTCGGCCACGAGGTCCTGCGCGAGCCCGAGTGGGCCCCGCTGCGCGCCGAGCTGAGCCAGAGCTATGCGATGCTGGCCGCGGGCGCCCGTCGCTGCGGCTCGCTGATCGGCGACGTCGAGATCTACACGCTCGAGAACCATGAGGCGCTGCGCAGCTCATCGCTGCGGCTGGCGATGGCCCAGATCGCCGAGGCCGCCCAAACCATCGAGCGCACCCTGCCCGCCCGCGTGCGTCGCAGCGATCAGAGCCGCGGGCGCACACCGACTCGGATCGAGGACGAGAGCGCCTACCCGATCGGTGGCTACGCGTCGATCTCCAACGTCGGCGGAATCGAGAGCCTGGTCAGCTCCGAATTGATCTACATGACGCCAGACGCCGAGCGACGAGCCGGCGAGATCGATCTCTTCGATGTCCGCTGGGCCGCCGACGAATTGCTCAAGTACACCCGTGACGAGAGCGTGCATACCCGCGAGCGCCGGACGATCTCGTTCGTGCTCGCGCCCACGCTGGTGCACGGTCGAATCAAGGATCCGGAGCTGCCCTTCCAGCGGCTCGTCGTGCTGTTTGGCGGCCTCGTCGCGGGCGTACGCAAGCTGAGCGCGTGGCTCGACGAAGCCGAGCTGCACCTGCACTTTCTGCTGATCGCCAAGCCCCGCAAGCTCGGTGATCAAGGCGAGCACGAGCAGCCTCTGCGACCCGAGGCCGAGCTGGTTCGCTTGCTGCTGCGCGAGTACTTGGAGGTTGGCGTGGTCGAGATCCACGAGCTCGAGGGCGAAGACCAAGCGTTCGCGCGGGTCGAGGCGGCGACCAGCACTGGCGGCAGCGACGTCGTGTGGATCGCTCAGGAGCCCCAGCTCCCGCACGTCGACGAGAAGCTCGAGCACCGCACGCACGCGATCGCGATCGGCCAAGCGAGCCCGCGAGTGTGGATCGACGGCGAAGCGCGAGAGCTTCGTGCGGACGGCTGGGAGGCGTGGGTCGAGAGCTTCCAGCGGCTGCTCGCGGCGCTGGTCTGAGCCGCTCGGCAATCGCCGGCGAGTATCACCACAATTCGACCGCGCCCGCGTCGATCGGATCCTCGTCGTCTCCGATCGTCAACGTGTGCCCATAGCCGAGCCGCCCATCCGGGTTCGTGCCCCAGCACGCGACCGAGTTGCCCGCGATCGGATCCTCGACCACCGCGCAGCTGTGCTCGCCCGCTGCGGTGATCGCAATCGCCGAGCCACCGAGCAGCACCGGCTCGACCTCGATTGGCGCGAGGTCGATGCCGACGTCGTCCGTGCTACCGAGCCCCAGCTGGCCCTTGCCGTTGTCGCCCCAGCAACGGACATTGCCATCGGCGAGCAACGCACAATTGTGCTTCGCTCCCGCCGCGATCGCTACCGCCGGACCACCGAGGTCGATCGGCAGCAGCTCCGAGGGCGTCTCGCCGGCTTGCTCACCCCAGTCCTGGTTGTTGCCGGTCGCCAGCTGGCCTTGATCGTTGCGACCCCAGCAGATCACGTCCCCGGTGCCGAGCAGCGCGCAGGTGTGCTCGTTGCCCAGCGCGAGCCCGGTCGCGGGCGTATCGGCCGGGAGGCTCGCCGGGATCAACGATATGTCGCCCGCGCTATTGGGCGCCTCGTTGTCGCCGATCGATTGATTGTGGCCATAGCCGAGCTGGCCCGAGTTGTTGCGACCCCAGCAGCGAACCTTGGCCTCGTTGGTGATCACGCAGCTGTGGTTGCCGCCGACCGCCACCCGCGTCGCGGGCTTGCCGAGCAACATCTCCTGGGCGTCAGCCGGGTCCTCGTCGTCGCCGATCGAGAGCGTGCTGGCGATGCCGAGCTGGCCGCTATCGTTGGAGCCCCAGCAGCGGATCTTGCCGTCGTCGAGGCGAGCGCAACCATGCCGTCCGCCGCTGCTCAGCTCGACGACCCCACCACCAACGACCACGATCGCCAGCATGTCGAGCAGCTCGTTGTCGCCGAGCAATTGGACCGTCGCGGCGTTGCCATAGCCGAGCTGGCCATAATAGTTCTGCCCCCAGCAGCGCACGCCATCATCGAAGCGGGCGCAGGTGTGGGCCTCGCCCGCGTGGATGGTCAGGGCAGCGCCCGGGAGCCCGACCGGGCCGATCTCGACGGGCAGCTCGTCGTTGCCGACGCTGTCGGGTACGCCATAGCCGAGCTGCCCGAAGAAGCCCTCGCCCCAGCAGCGAATCGTGCCGCCCTCGATCAATGCGCAGGTGTGGCGATCACCCGCCGTGAGGCCGAGGATCTCGGTGAAGCTGCAATCGTTTTCGCAGCCGTCGATCTCGGTCCGGTTGCCGTCGTCGCACTGCTCGCCTTGATCGAGCGCCCCGTTGCCGCAGCTGTTCACCGCGCAGGTCCCGGCCATGCACTCGAGCCCCGGGTCACAGCTGTCCGGACTGCTGTCGCACTCGCAGCCGAGCATCGTACAAGGGCCAGTCTCGCTCTCGTCGTTCGGCTCGCTGCACACGTCGTCGATGCACACCAGGCCGGGGTCGCAGCTGCCTCCGGGCGTACACGCGCAGCCGAGCACGCCGACCTCGCAGATGTCGTCGGCGCTCTCGCTGCTCGAGCTCTCGCTCCCGACCTCGTCGTCGGTCGACGAGTCCTCGGGGACCTCCATCAAGCCCTCGGTCGAGGGCTCGCACGCGAGAAGTGGGGCGACGAGCGACAAGCCAGCGACGCGACGCATGCTGGGTATCTACCATCGCGCGCCCGCGGGCTGGTACAGGCCGACGAAGCTGCCGAACGATCGCCGCAGGCCGCCGACATCGAGCAGCCCCGATCGTGCCAGCGCTCACGTAGAGCACCGACCGGTCCCGCATGGCTCGGACCGAGCTACCCTGAGCCAGTGCGAAGCCGCGTCCTCGTGCTCGCCTGGCTCGCGGCCTCGTGCGCCCGCTCGCCGGCGCCCAGCGACCAGCCAGTCGAGCCCGTCGAGCCAGTCGAGCCCGAGGTCCCCGTAGTGGAACCAGTAGCTGCGCCCGATCGCATCCCCCCCGACGCGCCCACCAGCGAGGAGCCCCCGCTGACCCGCGACGAGGTCCGGCTGGTCGTGCGGGCCAAGCTCGCCCAGGTGCGCGCCTGCTTCGACGAGGGCCTCGCGCTCGACCCGACCCTCGGCGGGCTGATCGAGCTGCGCTTCACGATCACCGCCGAGGGTCGCGTGCGCGACGCGAGCCTGGTCGTCGACGGCTTGAGCGAGAAGCGAGTCGGCGAGTGCCTGCTCGAGCGGGTTGCGACGTGGCAGTTCCCGCGTCCGCGCGGCGGCGCCGAGCTGACCGTCGAGTATCCGTTCAACTTCACCTCCGAGGAGGCGCTGCGCGCTGCCGGGCTACCGCGGGTCGAGGGCACGCTCAAGCCCGCCGCGGTCGGAGCCGTGTTCGACGCCCACCGTGACGAGCTCGATCGCTGCCTGTCCGACACCCGCTCGCCGCCAGGCTCGATCGGGGTCGCGTTCACGATCGACGACGGCGGCACGGTGACCAAGATCGTCAGCTACGCGAGCACGCTGGCCGAACCCGCCGCGCGCTGCGTGGTCCGGACGATCGCCAGCTGGAGCTTCCCGCCCGCCGCCGCCGGTGACGAGGCCCGCGTCAACCATGACCTCGCGTGGTGAGCCATCATGACCGAGCTGCTGCGCCACCCCGAGTTCGAGCAGGCGCTCTTCGACCGCCCCGACGACCCGAGCGCGTGGGCGGTCTACGGCGACTGGTTGGCCGCGCGAGGCGACGCTCGCGGCGAGCTGATCCAGCTCGAGCTCGCGCTCGAGGCCGGGGTCAGCGATCCGAGCCTGCGCCGCCGCTACGCGCAGCTGATGGTCGACGAGCAGCCCAAGTGGATCGGTGAGGAGCTACGCGCGGTGCTCGACGAGCCCGACACCACGCGCGTGCTCGGGGTCGAGTGGCGACGCGGGCACCTGCTCTACGCCCGGATCGCCGAGCGCAGCCTGCCGGAGGCCGAGCGGCTGCTCGCCGCCGTGCTGCGGGCCCCGACCGCGATGCTGCTCGAGCGGCTCGAGCTGTTCGTCGATCACCAGTACGAGTCCGAGGATGCGCCGCAGCGAGAGCTGTGGAGCGAGGTGCGGCTCGAGTCGTTGCGCGAGCTGCTGATCGACGGCTGGACCTTTCGTCACGCCGCCGAGCCGCCGCTCTACGATCTCGGCTTCGACTGGCAGCAGACCGCGCCACGGATGGTCGATCTTCGCCTCCGGCTCCCCCACCTGCACCTCGCCGCACCGCGGCACGCTCGCTTGCGTCGGCTCGAGCTCTCGCTTCGACGCGGAGTCGAGCTCGGGCCGCTATACGCCCTGACCCAGGCCGAGCTGCCCGCGCTCGAGCACCTCGACCTGTTCCTCGGTGAGTCGAGCACGATCGACGCCGACGAGCTCGTGCCCGTGGTCGTCGGCCTGCTCCGCTTGGTCGAGCGCTGCCCGGTGCGGCGGCTGGGTCTGCGTGCGTGCGACCGACCGGCGCTCTTGCTCGCGGCGGTCCGCGAGCACCCCCGCTCGCTCGCTTCGGTCGAGCGGCTCTCGCTCGGCTACGGCCTGCTCGGTGACGAGCACCTGCCCGCGCTCACCGAGCTGCTCGCGGCCTTGCCGGGGCTGCGCGAGCTCGACTTGCGTCGCAACTACTTGTCGGCGAACGCCTGCTCGGCGCTGCGGAGCGCGGGTCGTCGCGTTCAGCTCCCGGGCCTCGCCGATCAGAAGCGCTCGACCCCCACCGACGAGCGGCACGTGCCGGTGTTCGGCCGCTACGGGATCCGCGAGGACGAGTTCGAGCACGAAGCCGATT
>CBFGLP010000646.1:0-6253 GCA_965649595.1 uncultured Myxococcales bacterium
AGCAGCTCGTAGAAGGTCACGCCGAGCGAGTACAGGTCGCTGCGAAAGTCGACCTCGCGACCTGTCCGCCCGGTCTGCTCGGGCGACATGTAAGGCAGCGATCCTTCAATAATCTCCCGCTCGTAGAGCTGGCTGCGCTCAGTCTCGAGCAGGACCGAGATTCCGAAGTCGGCCAGCGCGATCTCGCCGGTGCTCGGCGTGATCAGGATGTTGCTGGGCTTGAGGTCTCGGTGAATGACCCGACGCTCGTGAACCTCGGCCAAGATCGCGCTGATCTGGATGGCGACCTGCAAGAACGCCTCGACATTCATTGCAACGCTACGAACATGCTCGGCGAGGTTGACCCCCGTGTAGGCCTCGAGCACCAAGATCAGCTCGCGGCCGCAGTGCTCGAGCGCCAACGCTCGAACGACCCCGGGCATATCGAGGCTGCGTATGAGCTCGAATTCGTGCTCTACGCGCGCCTCGATATCCGAGCGCCCCTCGACCGCGAACACCTTGGCGACAACAGGCTTGGAATCACTCTCGCGGACCGCCGACCAGACCCGCGTCGACCCTGATCGTCGCAACACGGTCGTGAAGCGGTAGCCGTTCAACGCCAAGGTCATGGAGTCAGGAACTATAACCTTCGGCGGCGTTCACATGTGCCCCGCGAATGCCGCACATTTGACGCTCGGTAGGCCACCTTACTCGCCTAGCGAATGGCAGCGCCCGAGGTGGTCCCACACGATCACGGGACCACCCCGACGCAGCGACTCAGCACCCACCCATATCGGCAAATTCGCAGACCCCATCCATACAGAAGTTCTCGGTCACCCCCGTCTGGAAGAACGTATCGAGCTGCGTCCGCGCCTCCGGAAGCTTGCGCAGCTTGCCGTGCGGGTCATCGCAAGCCGCCTGCGGCAGGTTCTCGATCGGGTCCGGCGGCAGCCCGAAGCTGTACTCCACGTACGCGCTGCCGGTCGTCATCTCGGTTGTCGTCTCGAGCCCCCACACGTCGCGGATCCCCGTGTCCACGTGGGTCGCCCCGACCGCCCGGGCCATGATGTGGGCGCCGAGCGTGGTGACCTGGTGATCGCCGACGGCAGCCCGGATCAGCACGTCCTTGTCCGGCGTTCCGGCGAAGGGGTTGTCCTCAATCCGATAGCTGTACCCGGTCGGCTCGGCGTGGTCCCACAGCATCTGAATCAGCGCGAGGATCATCTGTAGATCGCGCGAATCCGTATATCCCGACTTGAGCAGCGCGAAGTACTCGTCGAAGTCGACGCTGCGGTTGAGCAGCAGGTTGTAGGGCTGGCCCGGCACGCTCAGGCAGCCGCGCTCGATGTCGGGCGTGATCGCCATGTAGGTCCCACCAAAAATGCCGCCCTGGCTGATGCCCCAATAGTACATTTGCGAGGGATCGATGTATTCGCCGTAGCTGGGATCCTGCGAGAACCCGTCCTGCATCATGCGGGCGCCCAAGATGAAATTGAGCAAGCCCTGCTGGAGGCGATCGCTGACGCCCTCGAAGTCGTGCATGGCTCCGGTCGTCAGCATGTTGGCGATGAAGAGCTGATCGTCGCTGGCCATGCCGATCCAATCGAGCGCGAAGATCACATAATTGAACTCGTTGGCGAACGTGCGCAGGTGCTCGGACCCAACGTCGAGCGCGTCGCCGAGCAGGCCGTGACCGAACTGCAAGAGCGGCGCGGGGCTGTTCAGGGCGCTCTGCGGGATCATCACGATGAAGCGGAACTCGGCCGTGCCCTGCTGCTCGGGCAGCCCGTTGGCGCCATAGACCAGGCGGGCGCCCGGCCCGGTCTGATCGAGGTAGAGCGGGACCTCGACGGTGCCTTCGATCTTGAACGCGATCTGGTCAGTGTTCCAGTCGGAGTCGACGTCGGTGATCTGATAGCTCGGGCTCTGGTCGCCGAGCATCTCGAGCGACTCGTCGCGCATGTGCAGCAGCGCGGCCGTGTTGTTGTCGGCGCTCGCGGTAGTGAAGTCCCAGGCGATCTGCAGGGTCTCGCGCTCGACCCCGGCCTGACCGAGCCGCTGGAAGATGTCGGCGTAGAGCGGACGGCGGACCTCGATGTCCGGGTCCTCGGTCGGCTGGAGATCGCGCAGCGCCCTGAAGCCCTCGCTCGGCTCGATCACCGCGCCATCCTCGTTCTGCACGTTGCGGATCGCGACGATGTAGCGGGTGTTGTCCTTCAACCGCCAGACCGGTCGGATCATGAAGCTGCCGTCGTCGTCACTGGGCAGCGAGACGTCGATCTCGGCGAAGTGGGGGATCCGCTCGCCGGTCTCGGCGTCGATGAGCACCGTGGGCGAGTCGGCCGCGAGCGAGGCGTCGATGTCGAGCCAGGTCGGCAGCCCCTCGGTCGAGGCGTTCGGCAGGTAGGTAAGGATCCCGTGCCCGGCAGAGAAGCCGTCGGCGAGGTTGTAGGGCTCGGCCTCGATCATCGTGCCCGACTCGTGGACCGGCAGGTTGGCCGTGGTCAGGGCGAGCCGGCGACCGGTCGGCGTGTTCGCGTCGGCGGTCGTGAACACGTTGTTGGGGAACGGATACATGCAGTAGTCGGGCACCAGCGGATCGCAGTCGAGCGTCGGCCAGTCGACCACCGGATCAGGCTCTTCGATCGGCTCGCCAGTCTCGGTCGCGTCGGTCGTGTCGGCCGTGTCATCGGCGGTCTCGGTCGCCGTGTCCGCGGTCTCGGTCGCGGTGTCGGTGGTGTCGGTGGTGTCGCCGACTTCGTCGTCACCCTCGCCATCGTCGCCCTTGCAGGCGGGTGCGAGACAAACCAGGAGCGGAACTGGAAGGAGCGAGATGAGCGAGCGGCGATTCATGATGGTTGGTTCCCAAGCGAGACGAATGGGTGGCACCGAAGGATAACCCAGTCGGAGAGCGTAGAGTCAGTTGCGCGGGCCGTCCCAGTGCCCGAGCCTCTCGCCATGGGCAGGGGTAAGAACAAAGCCAAGAACAAGGCCAAGCGCGCCAAACAGACGCCCAAGCTCGGCTCCCGCACGCAGCCCCGCGCTCCGGTCGAGTTGCTCCCGAGCATGACCTTCGTCGCCCTGCGCGAGCTCGCGGGTCCGAGCGGAGTCCATCGGACCTTGATCTCGGCCGACGACTCGCTCGGCGACCCAATCCTCAGCTTCACCGAGCTCCCGGGCGAGCCCGACTTCGCCGCGCGGGCGATCACCGAGCTGCTCGCGCGTCGGCCCAGCATTCGCCAGATCTTCGTCGACAGCGAAGACCTGATCGCTGCCTGCCCCGGCTCGGTCGAGGTCATCTTCGACCCCAGCGTAGCGATCGAGCTCGACATGGTGGCCGGCGAGCTCGAGCACATCGAGCACGAGCAAGCCCTCGCCGAGATCGAGCAGGGCCCCATCGCGATCGGGGTCGACATCGAGCACGCGGCCGCGCTGTTCGAGGCCGCGCGACGAGCCCACGCCGGGCGGTTCTGGAGCGTGCTCCGGTTCGATGACGAGCTCGAGCTCGAGCTCGACGGCGTGAAGTGGGTGGCCGTGGCGGCCCGCCACATGGCCGGTATGCACGAGCTGACCGTGTATCCCAGCTTCCGCGACTACACGGCGGATCTATGGGCCACCTCGGCGCCCTCGAAGGAGCTCGTGGGCCTCGTCTGGATGGCCGAAGAGGACCTCTCGCCGAGCGAGCGTCGCGAGCTCGAGCAGCACGGCTGGCCCGCTGCCCTGGGCTCGTCCTCACACCGCCTCTATCCCCACATCTTCCATCACACCCACTCCGAGCACCTGCCGCCGCGCGTCAGCGACGTGCTGGTCATGCTCGCGCTGCTCGAGCTGCTCGTGGATCTCGACCAGCGGCTCGACGAGCTGGGCCCGGGCAAGCGCCACCCCGTCGAGCTCCGGCGCGAGGTCGCCGGACGGCCGGCGAGCCTGCGCGTGCCGCATCCCGGCAGCGCCTGGCTGCGTCGACGCCCGCTGGACAGCTTCGAGGTGGCGCTCACCAGGTGGTGCGCCGACCGTCACGTCGCCGAGGACGAGCACGAGCGGGCGCTGCAGCTCGAGCTCGTCGAGGCGTTCGAGCTCTTCATCGAGCGGGCTGGCGAGTGCACGCCGGCCACCGTCACCGCGTTCTTGCTCGAGCACGTCGTCACCGAGCTCCCGGTCGCGCCTAGGGATCTCGAGCGAGTGCCCGCGCTCTTGACCGAGTGGATCAGCTATCTCGGTCAGGGGCCGGTCGACGAGCTGCGTCGAGCGACCGTGGGTGCAAGCGCGCTGCTGCGCCAGCAGGGCAGCGACCCGGCACACTTCAGCGTCAGCAAGCAGATCCACCTCGCGCGCAAGGCCGCGGGGATCTCGAGCAGTGACGCGCTCGCTTGCTGGGCGTTCGAGCGAGGCTGGCAGGCCGCACGCGAGAGCGGCTAGAGCTGATCTCCACACGCGATCACCGAGCGCGAGGATCGGTTACCGTCGCTCATGCTCCTGCGCTCGCCTGCCCTCACCTTGGTCGTCCCCTCGCTCGTGCTCGTGCTCGCCTGCAAGCCCGACGACCCCAGCGGTGACGACGAGGCCGACACTACCGACACGACCACCACCGAAGACGACGAGAGCAGCAGCGAGTCCGACACCACGATCCCCAGCGACATGCTCGACGAGCCCGATCCGCTGGTCGAGTGGCCGAACCTCGACTGCGATCCGCTGGTGCCCGAGTACTGCGCCTACCCCTTCCCCAACAACGCGTTCACGGTCTCCGACCCGAGCACGCCGACCGGCCGGCGCGTGAACTTCCTCGCCGGCACGCTGCCGACTCAAGATAGCGACGGCACCGTCGTCGACCCGACCCCCTTCAACCGCGCCGACGGCTTCTCTCCCGGGCAGGCCCCGCTCGCGTTCTTGCCCGGCGCGACCACCCAGGGCCTGCCGACCTGGCTCGATCTCGGGGCCTCGCTCGAGCCCGACTGCCCGACCGTGCTGCTCGACGCCGAGACCGGCGAGCGAATCCCCCACTTCGCCGAGCTCGACTACTCGCTGGGGCCCGACGAGCAGCGCTCGTTGATGATCCGTCCGGTCGTGCGGCTCGATGACAGCCGCCGCTACATCGTCGCGCTGCGCAACGTGCTCGACGCTCAGGGCCAAGCGATCGCACCGAGCCCGGCCTTCCGCGCGCTGCGAGACCTCGAGCCCAGCGACGAGCCTTCGGTCGAGGCCCGCCGCCCGCTCTACGCCGACATCTTTGCCAGGCTCGAAGCTGCGGGCGTCGAGCGCGGGAGCTTGCAGCTCGCGTGGGACTACACGACCGCCAGCGAGGAGCACCTCACCCACGACCTGCTGAGCATGCGCGACCAGGCGCTCGAGCTCTACGCCGAGGGTGAAGGGCCTAGCTACACGATCGACGTGATCGACACGAACTTCTATCCGGAGGAGATCGCGTTTCGCCTCGAGGGCCGGATCGAGGTCCCGCTCTTCCTCGACGATCCTGGCGCGGGCGGGAGGATCGTGCGCGACGACGCTGGCGAGCCGATGATCGCGGGCACGGCCGAGTACCGCTGGATCGCCCTGATCCCCGTGTCCGCCACGCAGACGCCCGCGCGCCTGTTGCAGCACGGCCACGGCCTGCTCGGCAGCGCCACGCAGGTGCAGGGCAGCGAGCGGCGGGCGTTCGCCAACGACAACAACCTGATCTATTTCGCGCTCGACTGGATCGGCATGGCCGACGACGACACGGCCTACATCATCGACGTGCTCGGCCACGGCAAATTGCACGACTTCGCGGCGGTCGCCGATCGCCTCCGCCAGGGCCTCGTCAATTTCGAGCTGGGCATGCGAATGATGAAGACCAGCTTCGCCAACGATCCCGAGTTCGGCCAATACGTCGATCCGAGCGCGGGCTATTATTTGGGCATCAGCCAAGGCGGCATCTTCGGCGGCACCTATATGGCGATCTCGACCGAGATCGAGCGGGGCATCCTCGACGTGCCTGGCCAGCCCTACAACCTGCTGCTCAACCGCAGCGTCGACTTCAACGTCTACCTGACCCTGCTGCTGGCCGGCTACGACGACTCGCGCGACATTCAGGTCATCTTGGCGGGCGCGCAGATGCTCTGGGATCACGCCGAGCCCAACGGATATACGCGGCGGATCAGCAACGATCCCTTCCCGGGCACGCCCGCGCACCAAGTGCTGATTCGCCCGGCCGTCGGCGATCACCAGGTCACCACGCTCGGCGCCCACATCATGGCCCGCGCCGTCGGGGCGACCCACCTCGACAGCGGCGTCCGTCCGG
>CBFGLP010000647.1:0-11839 GCA_965649595.1 uncultured Myxococcales bacterium
CGAGAACGCGCTCAAGGTGGCCCAGTTCGCGCTCGAGCGCGGCAACGAGGCCCCGCCCGTGCTCGCGCTGCTCGGCAGCCTCGAGATCGAGGGCGACAACTTCGACGCCGCCGAGCCCTTCCTGCGCCGGGCGCTCGACGAGGGCCAGATCCCCAGCGCCTACGGCGACCTCGCCAACGTGATCTGGGACCGCTCCGAAGAGGGCAGCGAAGAGCAAAAAGAAGACCGCGAGGAGGCGATGGGCCTGCTGCGCACGGCCGTCGGCCTCCCCCACGTCGCCAAGTCGACGCTCGACATGCTGCTCGACCTCTGGGAGGAGGACAGCAACGAGGAGGCCAAGGAGCTGATGCTGCTCGCGGGTGAGAAGCACGCCGACAACCCAACCGTGCTGACCGCGATCGCCAACCTCTACCTCGACGGCGACGAGCCCGAGCAGGCCCGCCCCTGGCTCGACAAGCTGCTCGCCCTGCCCCGCCGCACGATCGACGACGACGCGTTCGCCCGCCGAGCCCTGCTCTCGCTCGACATCGACGAGTTCGAGGAGCGCTACGAGGCCGCGATCGAGAAGGTCAACAGCGGCAACCGAGCCGACCAGACCCAGGCCGCCGTGTTCATGCGCGAGATCATCGCTCGCGACCCTCGCTACTGGCAGCCGCACCTGATGCTCGCGTTGGCCGTGCGTGAGTCCGAGGGTGACGCCGCCGCGCTCAGCCACCTGATGAACGCCGTGCGCCTGCGGCCCAACGACGCGCAGATCCGCGAGCTGATCGCCGCGATCCTGCGCAAGCAAGGCCGCCCGCGCGAGGCCGTCGAGCATCTGCGGGCAGTGGTCGCGCTGAACCCCCGGGAGGTCGATCCGGTGATCAACCTCGCGACCTGCATGCGCGACGCGAACATGTTCGAGGAGGCGCGGCAGATCTGCTCGGCTGCGCTGCAGATGATCCCGAATCATCCCCAGTTCAAGGCGATCCTCGACAGCCTGCCACCGCCGCGCGGGCAGCAGCACTGATCTCGGCCCGCTCGTCGAGCGGAACGAAGGCTCCGACCGAGCGCGCTCGGTCGGAGCCTTCTGCATTTGTGGCGGTAGCGGCGGAACACGCTCGGATGCCTGCTCGCTCCATGCAGGCCTGCATGCACGCTTCGTCAAATGACCGCACGACAAAAAATAGAATGAATGAAATCAATCGACTTATTCCAGGCCCCTGGCACATTCGCCTGCTTCGACAATGCATCATTGCTAGTCGCAATGATGCATTGTTCAAGTCTGCCTTCGAGCACCCCGAACGCGCAGCCGGGCTGCTCCAGAGCGTCTTGCCCCCCACACTGACACGCCGAGGGCCAAGTCAAAGGCCAAGTCGCCGTGCTGACCAAACAGCTCGCGCTCGAGTTCGGCCAGGTACCAGCCCAGCTCCGAGCTCGCATGGAGACCGCAAGCCTCGCCGAGCTCGATACCTGGGCCGAGCGAGTGCTTCAGGCTACGACCCTCGACGCAGTGTTCGTCGGGTAGTCGCTACTGCACGTGACCACTGCCGCAGACGAGAGCCCGATCTCCACGAGCTCGGCCTCTCGTCTCCGGCCGTCTCCCGCCTGGTGAGCCCAACAGCCGCTGCGCCACCTCGCGGTGCGCGACGGTCGTCACCACCCTCGCCGCCTGGTGCAGCGATTGCACGGGCCCGACGCCCATGCGAATCCATCACCTCAATTGCGTCTCGCTGTGCCCACTCGGCGGCCGCTGGATGGACGATCGGACCACATCGGTCCTACACCGGGCGGAGCTGAGCTGCCACTGCTTGCTGGTCGAGTCTGACGCGGGTCTGGTGCTGATCGACACTGGGCTCGGGCTGCGCGACGTCGCAGCGCCGAGCTCGCGACTCAGCCGGGTGTTTCGGACATTGATGAGCCCGACGCTGTCCGAAGAGCTGACGGCGGCACGGCAGATCGAGCGAATGGGTTTTCACCCTGTGCAAGTACGGCACATCGTGTTATCGCATCTCGACTTCGATCACGCTGGCGGGCTCGACGACTTCCCGAACGCGACCGTCCACCTGCTTCGGCGGGAGCGCGATGGTGCGTTTCGTCGGCGAACCCCGCTCGCGCGAATGCGCTATCGCCCCCAACAATGGTCGACGGCCTCCCGCTGGCGCACCTACGACCCCGACGAGGGCGAGCGCTGGTTCGGCTTCGACTGTGTGCGCGAGCTCGAAGGCCTGCCCCCGGAGATCTTGATGATTCCTCTCTACGGCCACACTTGCGGCCACGCAGGTGTAGCGGTCCAGCGCGACGACGGTGGTTGGTTGCTGCACGCCGCCGACGCGTATTTCTGCCACCGAGAGATGGACCCAGTGCATCCGCACTGCACGAAAGGCTTGCGCTTCTATCAATGGATGATGGAGATGGATCGCGAGGATCGCTTGGCCAATCAGGCTCGCTTGCGCGAGCTAATCCAGGATCACGGCGATCACGTCGAGGTGATCTGCTCGCACGACGTGCTGGAGTTCGAGCGGGCCAGCGGGCGCCGTCCTCGGCAGCTCCCGGACCCGCTCGTGAGCGGCGGCGGCCTGTTTACTCCCTGGCGCGAAGCCTGAGCAGCGCGCCGTCCTCCTCGTCGGTCACGACCCAAACGGCGCCCTCGGGCCCGATCTCGACGTCCCGAATTCGGCGGTTCTGGTCGGTCAACAGGCGCTCTTCGCCAATTACCCGATTGCCCTCGATCACCAATCGCACGAGGTGACGCCCGGCGAGCCCGCCGACCAGCAGGTTGCCGCGCCACTCGGGGATCATCGAGCCCTCGTAGAAGGTAGCGCCGCTGGGCGCGATCACGGGATCCCAATAGTAGATCGGTTGGACCGTGCCCTCGAGCTGGGTGATGCCCAAGCCGATCGGCTCGCCCGAATAGTCGATCCCGTAAGTGACGAGCGGCCAGCCGTAGTTGGCGCCAGCCATGATCTCGTTGAGCTCATCGCCCCCACGGGCGCCGTGCTCGACCGTCCACAAGCTGCCGTCGGTCGGGCTCAGTACCGCCGCCTGCACGTTACGGTGCCCATACGACCAAATCTCGGGCATCGCTCCGGCGATCCCGACGAAGGGGTTGTCCTGCGGGACGCTACCGTCGGGGTTGATCCGGACGATCTTGCCCAGGTGCGAGCCGAGCGACTGGGCAGCCACGCGGGTCTCCTCGTCGTAGCGATCACCGAGCGTGACGAACAGCTTGCCCTCGAAGTCGAACACCAGCCGCGAGCCGAAGTGTTGATTGTTGGTCCAGCTGGGCATCGCGCGAAAGATCACCTCGACACCCTCGACTCGAGCCGGCTCACCGGCCACGTCGACCAGCCGCCCCCGCGCGACCGAGGTGCCGTTGGCGTCGCCGCGCGGCTCGCTGTAGCTCCAATAGATCAGCTGATTGGTGCCATGATCGGGATCGAGGGCCACGTCGAGCAGGCCACCTTGGCCGCTGGCCGCGACCGCCGGGAGGCCCGCGATCGGCTCGCTGACGTGGCCGCCAGGAGACACGAGCCGCAGCCGACCCGGTCGCTCCGTCACGAGCAGGCGGCCATCGGGCAAGAACTCGAGCGCCCAGGGGTGCTCGAGCCCTTCGGTGATCACGTCGACCGCCAAGGGCCGCTGCGTGATCATTCCAGGTGCGCGAGTCTGACCTTCGAAAGCCGGCCGCTGGTCGGGAGCATTCGGCGGCCGGCTCTCGACCGGCTTACCCTTGGCCGCTCGAGCCGATGCCGCGGCGTTGGAGTCTTGCTGCGTGAGCGGTTGCTCGGTGCAGGCGATCAAGGCGACGGCCAGAGAGAGATAAGCTAGATGGCGCATGGCCGAGGCAGAGTGACGCGCACGAATTCTCTGCCCAGCATTTTGGCGTGAACGAGGTTGCGATCGCACGCTTTTCGCCCGCATGGAGCACCAACGCGGCGGCGAGATTCGTTACATTCCAATGCCGGCGGCCGATCGACCGACTCGCCTCAGCGCGCCGCTGAGTCCATTCCCCGCGCGAGATCGACACATAGGGCCGACACTCCCCCCAGATCGTGGGACCAAAGCTCGACCTCGACCTGGTTGTACACATTCGACCAGTTCGGGTGGTGGTTCAAGCGCTCGGCCACGAACGCGGCGCGGACCATGAACCCGACCGCGTCGGGAAAGCTGGCGAAACGAAAGCGCTTGTACAGATGCTTGTCGGCGACCTCCCAGCCGTCGAGATCCGCCAGCGCGGCGTCGAGCTCTTCCGGTCGGAGCAATCGATTCGTGGGTGCGCTCATGGGTCGATCTCCTACTTCGTGTAGCGAAAAATCCGAGGTCCCTCGATGAAATCCAGGGTGAAGCCGAAGTCGAATCCAATCGTGTCATCGCTGTCGAACAGCCCCTCCGGTGGGTTCGGAAAGGGCGCCGCGGCGCGGATGGCCCGTACGGCCTCCTCGTCGAGGTGATCAGCCCCGCTCGACTTCTTTATGACCAGCGCGACGATCGCTCCAGCGGTGTCGAGCTTGACCCAAAGGACGGTCGTGCGAGCTTTGGTGCCGTAGATCCGCTGCTGTGGATCGTGCTTGCGGTGGACGGCCTCGGGATCCCAGTGCTCGGAGACGCGATCGCGCAGGCGATTGAAGAACGACGCATAGATGTGCCGTTTGCTCTTCAGGACGTTGGTCTCGCCCTCGTCGACGTCGCGCAGATCGTCATGAGTTCCGCGCGGCCCGAACGCGTTGTGGAGCGCGCCGACTGATCCTCCGAGGCTCGGCGGGAGCGGAGTCGCGGTCTCCCCCTCGCGCGCTGCCGCCTCGCCGCCGAGCATGCCTTCGCGTCCGTCGGCGGCGTCGTGGAGCGCCTGGTCCTGAGCGCCGAGCTGCTCGCCGGGTCCGTGCCCCTCGGCCTGGGTCCCCTGCCCGCTTGGCTGGCTGGACTCGCTCGGCTGAGGACGCCCCTGCGTTGGTTGGCTCGGCTGGCTCGCGTCACCTTGCACCGAGGGCGCGCCGCCGCCCTGATCCGGCTGGTTGCCCGCCTTCGTCTCGCGATCGGGGTTCGAGTCGACCTCGGCGACCCGATCGCTCTCGTCCGGCCGGCGCCGATCGAACGCGTGCTGCTCGACGATCGTGGGCTCGTCGTCATCTGGAGCGAGCGTCGGCTCGTCGACCATCTCGAACTCGAGCACACCCGCGCCGGTACTGTCCTGCGGGACATAGTGGCCGAGCGACTTGGCGAGCACGTTCCCGGTACCGACCAGCGTCACGCCGTGCACGAGCAGAGCAGCGACCGCGAGGCCGGCCCACACGTGCCAGGGGATGGGGTCGTGGCGGACCAGGTAGGCCTCCGCGGGCGAGTATAGGCCCCGCCCGGGCGAAGGTCTCCAAGGCCGAGGAGACCGGCTCCAAACCCGCGAGCGGGACCTTCGGTCCAATTGTAGTGATCGCCAGCACTCGAAGATCACCACTGCTTCATCGCGCCACACGACCGGCCCGCCGGTCGTGTCCCCCAGCGTGCGGCCCAGGTTGTTCCTGTCGCGGCTCTCGTGCCACGCTCGACGCGCAGATGCAATCGATCTCGACTCCACTCGAGCGACTCCATGCGGAGGCGCAGTGGTTCTGCCGTGATCATGCGGCGAAGCTGCTGTGGATCCGCTGCTGCGGCGAGCTGCGCAAGACCGCGCTGCAGCTGCTGCCGGGCTACGAGTTTCACCACGACAACCGAAGCGCGTGGCTCGTGCTCGAGGACGCGTGGCAACGCGATCGCGAAGGCTGGGACGTCCGCGCGACCCGGCTCGTGAAGGACTGGGCCGCGCGGGGCGAGGCGTTCGCTCGAGTCGGCACGCCGATGCCCGCGGTCGAGCTCGGCGCGGCGGAACATGTCGGCGACGTCGACGGGTTTCGCCGCGTCGCCGCGAGCGTCTGCGCGAGCTTGCGCGAGCCGCTGCACGGCTACGTGCTGGTGCTCGCGCCGACCTTGCTCGAGGATCTGCTGAAGCTCGAGGACCAGCTCTTCGCGCTGATCAGCGCCGGCGAGCTGCAGGCGCTGCGCTGGGTGGTGGTCACCGACGTGGAGCGGGGCGCGCCGACCCGCCTGCTGCAGGCGCTCGGCGAGCGCGGGCTCGAGTGCGAGTGCCGGGTCGACGACGCGAGCCAAGCCAAGGACCTCGACGCGATGCTGCACCCGGATCGGGTCGAGGGGGTCGGGCTCGGAGCCGCCCCGCTCGGGGTCACTCCGCCGCGCCGAGTCGGTGCCCCGGCGCCGATGGATCCGGCGGAGCAGGCCAAGCTGCTGCGCGAGGCCGGGCTCAACCCCGAGTACCTCGCGGCGGCGCCCCAGATTCGCGCCGACGTCTTGGCCGCCGCCTTGGCGATGAAGCAGGGCCGCTGGCAGGACGCGCTAACCCGCCAGAGCGCGGCGCGGGACCGCAGCGCGGCGATCAGCGAGCCGATGCTGACGGTGCTCTGCCAGATGACGCTTGCCAGCTATCAATCGGGCCTCGGTCAAAGAGACCGAGCGATCGTCGAGCTGCAGTCCGCCGCCGCGCTCGCCCACACGCACGGGCTGTGGGTTCAGCTCAGCCAGGCTCACCTCTCGCTCGCGCTCGTACACGCGCTCGACCGCAACGTGACGGCGGCGATCGAGGCCTACGTCGCGGCGGCCGACGCGGCCAAACGCGGCGAGTCGACCCTGCTCGAGATCGAGTCTTGGCGAATGGCCGGGCAGCTCTTGCTTCAGCACGGCCAGAGCCACGACGCGATGACCTGCTTTCACCGCGCGATCGTGGCGGCCGGCGACAAGCCGCCCGCCGAGGTCTCGCGGTCGAGCGCCGCCGAGGCGGCCCGGCAATTGGCGAGCCTCTATCAGCAGCGAGGCCAGACCGCGCAGGCGACTAGCCTCTATGATCAAGCCGATCAATTCGAAGCGGGCGAAGCCTCGCAGCAACAGGAGTGACGATGATCGCTAGCAGCTTCGGCGACCCGATCTTGGGCATCGACATTCACTGGGAGATGATCCCGACCCCGGCGCCCGTGCCGATGCCGATCCCCAACCCCTTCACCGGGATCGTCTTCGATCCGATCGGGCTGGCGGTCGGCGTGGCGATCAGCGGCGCGATGTCGGCGGTCACCGGCGCGCCCTTTCAAGGCCCGGTGATCTATTGGGGCGCGTTCCCAGCCACCAACACGGGCACCGAGGGCAAGCACATCCCCGGTCACATCATGATCCCGCCCGGCACCGCCTGGGCGCCGGTGCCCCGCACACCCAAGCCGGTCATTCGCCCCGGCGAGACGCCCGATCCACCAAAGCCGATCAGCCCCGACAACGACGCGATCGCGATCTTCGGCTCGAAGACCGTGACCGTGATGGGCAGCAACGCGGTGCGGCTCGGCGACATCTTCCTGAGCTGCTCGGAGCCGATCCGGCTGCCCTCCTCCGTCGTGTTGGCGATCCCCAAGGGCGCGCTGATCCTGATCGGCGGACCGCCCTCGCTAGACATCGCCGCTGCGGTGATGGCCTCGCTGCGGACCCGCTTCATGTCGGATTCGCTGCACTCCCTGGTCTCGCGGCTCAGCCCCGGCCGGTTCCGCAATTTCCTCCACCGCGCGGTCTGCTTCTTCACCGGGCACCCTGTCGACGTCGCGTCCGGTAAGGTGCTGACCGAGTGCGTCGACGCGGCCTTGCCTGGCCCGCTGCCGCTGCAGATCGATCGGATCTACTCCTCGGCGTTCGCCGATCGTGCTGGCCGGGTCGGGCAGGGCTGGAGCATCTCGCTGGATCAGGCGGTCTGGCGCGAGCGCGGCAAGGTCGTCCTGCGTAGCGAGGACGGGCGCGAGATCGAGTTCGACACCTTCGATCTGCCTGGCCATCGTATCGAGCCCGGACAGTCGCTGTGCTCGGCGATCGAGCGCCTGACCCTCCGCTGCCTGCCCGATCATGCCTGGGAGATCGAAGACGCCGACGGGGTCGTCCGCAGGTTCCAGCCCGTCGCGGGCGATCGCGGGCAAGCGGGCGCGCTCGGGCCCGTCGCGCGGATCGAGTCGATGCGCGACCGCACCGGCCATCACCGCAACAGCTTTCATTATGACGCCCGCGGCTGCCTCGAGTGGGTCCGCGACGCGACCGGCCGGCTGATCCAGCTCGAGCACGACGCCGAGGGCCGCTTGATCGTGCTGCGCCTGCCCCGGGCCCAGGGCGAGGGCTGGCTCGCGCATCGAACCTACCGCTACGACGAGGCTGGCGATCTCGTCGAGGTCCAGGACGCGACCGGGGCTGCGTGGCGCTACGAGTACTCGACCCACCTCTTGACCCGCGAGACCGATCGGAGCGGCTTTAGCTACTACTTCGTCTACGATGGGTTCGGCGCGGACGCCTGGTGCACCCGAACCTGGGGCGAGGGCGGGGTCTTCGATCACGAGCTGATCTACGACAAGAACCAGCGCGTCACCTTCGTCACCGACTCGCTCGGCAATACGAGCGAATATCGAATGAACGTCGCGGGCATGGTGATCGAGGTCCGCGATCCGCTCGGCGCGAGCCGCAAATATTCATATGATCCGATCACGCTCGCGCGCAGCGAGATCATCGATCCAGACGGCAAGGTCACCAAGATCAGCTACGACTCGCGCGGCAGCATCACCCGCTTCGAGGGGCCCGACGGCAGCGCGTCCAGCTTCGAGTACGACGACAAGGGCGCGCTGCGGCGGGCCGTCGACGCGATCGGCGGGGTCTGGCAGTGGCGCTACGATTCGCTCGGGCAGGTCGTCGAGTCCAGCAACCCGCTCGGGCAGGTCACGCAGTACGGCTGGGCCAAGGGGCTGCCAGCGTGGATTCGTCGGCCTGATGGGCGCTGGATCACCTACGAGCACGACGAGCGCGGCCAGCTGCGGGTTATCAAGGACGGGGCCGGCAACGAGACCCAGCTGAGCTGGGACAACCTCGGCCAGCAGACCCGCCTGCACGAGGTCGGCGGGGCCAAGCTCTCGTTCTACTACGACGCCGAGGGCCGCCTGATCGAGCTCGCGCGGCCCTCGGGCGAGCGGCAGCGACGGGCCTATGACGCGGACGGTCACCTCGTCGCCGTCCACGACGCGCGCCTCGACGTGCGCCTGCACTACAGCCCCGATCACCACGTGATCGCCCGCGAAGAGCAAGGTTGGACTCAGCGCTTCGAGTACGACACCGAAGGGCGAATGATCGCCCGAGTCGACGTGGCCGGGAATCGCCACGAGCTCGTGCGCGACGGCGCCGGGCGGGTCGTCGTCGAGCGCCGCCCAGACGGTGCCGAGCAGCACTACAGCTACGACGCGCACGGCCGAATCGTCGAGCTCGAGAGCCCGGCCAAGCGCAAGACCACGATGAAGTACGACGTCCGCGGCCGCTTGATCGAGGTCGAGCGCCCCGACGGGTTCTGCAAGTACGCATACCGCCCCGACGGCGCGCTGATGCAGGCGATCAACGAGCGCGGCATGATCAGCTTCGAGCGCGACGCCCTCGGCCGAATCTTGCGCGAGGAGCAAGCCGACGCGTGGGTCCAGTCCCGCTACGGCGCCGATGGTCGGGTCGCCATCCAGAGCTCGCTCGGGCTGGTGCAGGAGCTCTTCTACGATCCGGCCGGCGCCGTCGCTCGCATCGAGCTCGGGGTCGCAGCCCGGCGATCTGCGAGGTCCAGGTTCGAGTTTCAGCGCGACGGCTCCGGTCACGAGCGGGCGCGTCGCGGCCCTGGCAACGTCGGGCTCCGCTGGCAACGCGATGATCGCAGCCGGCCGATCCAGCGGACCACCTTGCGCAACGCCGCCGCAGCGCCGGACGAGCCGATCTCGCACTGGGAAGGTGGCGCAGAGGTGGTCGAGGAGCGCCGCTTCCACTGGCAGGGCGAAGATCGACTGATCGCGCTCGAGGACCTGCAGCGCGGCCGAGTCACCCACTACGACTACGACGCGCTCGGCCGGGTCGTCCGTGAGCGGCGACCCGAAAAGACGATCGAGCGCGCCCAGGATCCGCAGGGCAACGTCTATCGCCGGCCCGATATGCTCGATCGTCAGTACGTCGGTGATGGCCAGCTGACCGCGACCTCGACCACGCAGTACGGCTACGACGAGGACGGCCAACGAGTCCGCCGCGTCGACGCCGACGGCACGACCTGGGAGTTTTCCTATGACGGCCAAGGTCTGCTGCGCGCGATCGAGAGGAGCGACGGGCAGCGGATCGAGTACGAATATGACGCGCTCGGTCGGCGCATCCGCAAGCTTCGAAGCGGCGGCAACGAGCGGTACCCCGACGAGGACGTCCGCTATGTCTGGGACGGCCGTCGGATCCTGCACGAGTCCCGCGGAAGCGACGACTCGATCGACTGGTATTGGAGCCCGCACGATCCGGCCCCGATCGCCAAGCGCCAGGGCGATCGGCTGTGGTCGATCGTCGCCGACCACATGGGCAACCCGACCGAGATGTACGACGAGCAGGGCCAGCTCTGCTGGCAAGCCCAGCTCGACGTCTACGGCCACCTCGACCTGCGCCAGGGCGCGCCGGACGACTGCCCGTGGCGGTGGCCTGGCCAGTACGAAGACTCGGACGCGCAGCTGCACTACAACGGGTTTCGCTACTACGACCCCTCGACCGGCGCCTATACGACCCGTGATCCGCTCGGCCTCGTCGGCAACGATCACCCTTACGCCTATCCGGCCAACCCCTGGGCGTGGAGCGATCCGCTCGGCCTCGTCCAGAGCTGGGACGAGTTCGCGGAGCGTGCCAACGCGTGGAACACCGGCGAGGGCGCCGCGACGCCGATGAGCGACAGCTTCATGCAGCGCGCGTGGAGCCTCTACCATCAGACCTTCAAGGGCACCGATCGACCCGTGATCGGCGACTTCGGCGACGTCGCCCGCTTCATCGACCGCAACGGGTCAGGCTGGGCCAAGCTCTCGCTGCCGATGCCGCCCTCGACCGGCTTCCACTGGAACACCTTCGTCAACGATCAGTGGATGCAGGCATTCATCGACAAGCGCGCGACCGTGTACCTCGCCAGCGAGCCGACCGAGGCCCTGCTCAAGAGCGCCGAGTTCGGCCGCTCGGTGTTTGGTCGCGAGATGGATCAGCTGACCGCCGCGGGCTACCGATTGATGGGCAAGTTGGGCGACAAAAAGAACCCGCTGCGAATGGAGCCACCATGTCACTGACGCGCAGCCCCGCCGACGCGCTGACGCTCGACCTCGACGCCCTGCTCGTCCGCTGGCGGCAGGAGCTAGCCGAGCTCGACCGGGCGCTGGAGATCCCCGCTCTGGACCCGGGCAGCCCGCCCTCGAGCGAGTGGCAGGCCGCGATGCGCGAGCGGACGGATCTGCTGCACCCACTCGCGGCCGAGCTGGCGACGGTGTATCTGCGGCGGCTGGACGCGAACCAGCGTCGCGAGCTGATCGAGCTCGTCGGCGCGCACCGGCTGGTGGTTTGGCAGTGGAGCGCGGTGATCAGCGATTACTTCGATCGCTTCTTGCAGAGCTTGGCCCAGTATGACTTCGATGTGGCGTGTGCGTTGATCGCCATTCATGACGAGCGGGCGCAGAGCCGCGACTTCAGTCGGCTCGCGTATCCCTTCTTCGTGCGAATCGAGCAGCGAGGGATCGACGCGAGGGCGCTCTTTCGTGCCGCGCTGCCGCTGGCGGTCGTGCATGATGACCCGCAGCGGGGGGCACGGGGGTTCTTCTTGCAGTACGGGATAGCGAGCGAGTAAATTCGCCTCAATCCTCTGCACCCGGACTCAATCCCTCTGCTCGGTTGAGTTCAATACTCGTTTATACCGTAATCATCACCGCGAGATTGGGAAACTTCGAGCGGAGCGCAGGGAGGCTTTTTTCGATCATGGAGAGCGCTCCCTCCT
>CBFGLP010000648.1:0-5358 GCA_965649595.1 uncultured Myxococcales bacterium
CGCGCCACCGACTCGCGGCCGAACCAGAGCCCGACCTCGCGGACGAGCTCGACGACGAGGATCTCGACGACATCGATCTCGGCGACGCCGACCTCGACGACCTCGCGCTCGACGAAGACGACGACGCCGATCTCTGACCCACCGGCCAGTTGGAGCTCCACCCACCGGGCTTCGTCAGGCGCAAGCGGCTGACGGGCCCGCGACTCTCGCGCAAGCCCGATTTGGCTCATGGGAGCGGGCACTGGCGGGATCGCTCCAAACCCTGCCCGAGCCGCGCGCCAGCAGACCCACGCGCACCGCGGCCGTGATATCAGGGTACCCGTGAGCGTCTGGACCAACGGTGACATCCACGTGGTGCTTGGCCCCCGCGGCCTCAGCATGCATCGCGGTGACCGGGTCGAGCTCGTCCTCGCCCGAGAGCAGCTCGGTGAGCTGCCGCCTCGCAAGAAGGGCAAGGCTGAGCTCGCGCGCCTTCGTCCCCTCGCCGTCGATCCCTCTGGTCGAACCGCCTTCACGACCGACGGCGAGCGCGGTCTCGTCCAGGCCTCGTTGACCGGCGGCCTGACGCAGCGGCTCCCCTGGCAGGTCGCCGTGCTCGCGCCCGTCGATCATCAGCGGGTGCTGATGGCCCACGTGACCGGCACCAAGGCCCGCGCCTTGACCTCCGTCGTCGTCGGGGTTCCGCCCGCCGATCCCAAGGGCAAGTGGGAGCGCGAGTTCGAAGCCGACAAGCCCAAGAAGGTCGAGTGGCCCGACAACCTCCTGTGGGAGAAGGCGATCTGGAGCCGCAAGTCCCGCTGGACGACCGACTTCGACATGCTCGAGGCCGACTGCAACCCGCACGGCGTCGCGATCTACGACACCGACAGCGCCGTGGTCGGCCTGCTGCGCCCCGACCCGACCGGCTTCGCTAGCTTGCTGCGGACCCCCAAGGACAAAGACTCGACGGTGGCTGCCAGCGCGACGCCCGAGGGTCTGCTGGTTGCTACCGGGCTGCCCAGCGCCCGCAGGTCCGCGCTCGTCCACTTCGACGAGCAGGGCCGGGTGATCCGCCAGCGCACGCTCGAGCTCGCCGAGCTCGGTCCGCTGACCGTCGCCGGGGACCGGATCATCTGCGTGGTCGAGCAGCGCGAAGTAGCGATCTTCGGTCTGCTCGATCTCGAAGAGCGAGCCCGCGTCCGCCTGCCCGCCGAGCTGCCGCCCTCGCAGGTGGTCCTGCGCGCCGCCAACACCACCTTCCTGCTCGCCGCCGGCGACATCCTCTACCAAGGCCAAGAGCGCGACGGGGCCTGGACGATCACGTCCTTCGATCTGTCCCGCGTCCCCGAGTCCGACGCCAAGGGGCCGATCCCGCTCGCCGAGGTCGCCCCACCCGAGCCGGCCAAGACCCCCGCTCAGAAGGCGATCGATCTCGGCCAGCGGATCATCGCCCAGGCCCCGCAGCTCGGCCTCGACCCGCACCAAGCCAACGAGGCCTGGCACTTCAAGATCAAGGAAGAGTTCGAGATCGAGATCAAGGCCGTCAGCGTCGGCGGACCGGCCGAGACTGGCCTCTACGTCGAGGTCAACGGCGAGGGCCTCGACAAGCGCCTCGTCGAGTTCCTCGACGTCTCGGTCACTGGCGTCACTCAGGTGACCACTCGCTTCGAACAAAGGGGCAAGACCCTGCGCGCGGTGATGCCCGAGTTCCTGGTCCCGGCTGGCATCGAGCCGCCCAAGGACAAGAAGATCAAGCCGCTCGAGCGCTTCGCCGAGAACCCCGAGGACACCTTCTTGACGGTGCGCCTGCGCGGCCGGGCGCTCGAGCTCGGCAACAACGCGCTGCTCTACGTGCGGGTCGGCTTCGACCGAGCGGGCACCGAGGGCTCGCTCATGCGCGGCCGGCCGCTGACCGTCAGCGAGAAGGGGCCTCCGCCGCCAGCACCCAAGCCCGAGCCGGTCGCCCAGCCAGCCGAGCCGGACATCCCGATCGATTAGCCGCAGCGGTCTCCGGCGAAGCGCAGCGCGTAGATCGGCGGCAGGTGGGTCGAGAGCGCGGCCCAACGATCACCGCCGTCCTCGGAGATCCACAGGCCCCCCGTGGTGCTCCCGAACGCGAGGCGATCGCCCGAGCCGTCGATGTCCAGCGCGTGGCGGAACACCACGTCGTACGCGTCCCGCTGCGGGAGCCCCTCGCGCAGCACATCGAAGCTGCTCCCGCCGTCGCGCGTGCGCGTGACCACGACGGCGCCCTCGACGGGGATCCGCTTCTCGTCGCTCAGCGCGGGCACGAAGTACGCCGTGTCGGGCTCGTGGGGATGCACCGCCACCGCGAAGCCGAACGACGAGGGCGGCACGCTCAGCTCCTGCCACGAGCGCCCGCCGTCGGTCGACCGAAACACGCCGCAGTGATGCTGGCACCACAGCACGTCCGGACTCGAGCGGCTGCGCACGATCCGATGTGGGTCTTGGATGTTCGGATCGTCGACTCGCTCGGGCGGCATGTAGCGGGCCTTCATGCCATGAGCCGTCTGCTCCCACGACCCGCCCGCGTCCGCGCTCTGCCATACGCCGCCGCAGCTGACCCCGAGCAAGAGCCGATCGCTGTCGCGTGGATCCACGCACACGCTGTGAATCCCCGGCTGATCCGCCCCACCTCCGAACCATTGCGAGCGGCGAGGATCGTTCCACAGGCTCTCGACGAGCGCCCAGCTCTCGCCCCGGTCGTCGCTGCGAAACAGCCCTCCGGGGATGGTCCCGCACCACAGCAGGCCCCGACGATCGAGCCCGCCGTGCTCGAGCGCCCACAGGGTATGGACGCTCGGCCCGTCCGGGCTCTCGCTCGGCGGATAGGCGGGCGCCGCCACTTCGACCCAGCTCGCTCCGTCATCGTCGGAGCGATGCAGCTTGGGACCGAAGTGGCCGAGCGACAGCCCGGCATAGATCGCGCCATCGCGTGGATCCGACAGCACGATCGTCACCGGATCTCCGAGGAACGCTCGACCGGTCAGCGACCAGCCTGCATCCGAGCGAGTGAAGGAGAACAGCCCCTTGCGAGTGGCGACGAACAATCGATTGGACATGGTTCAGCCTCCGGACAGCGCCTGCATCACATAAATCTCGTCGTCCTCGCCGACCGGATCGCTCAGCGTGCGCCGGTCGATCACCTGCTCGCCGTTGACGAACACCATCACGTGCTTTCGCAGCCCGCCCTGATCGTCGAGCACGTAGCCGCGCGCGCGCGGATGCTCGGAGAACACCCGCGCGAGCACGGCCCCCACGCTGCTCCCCTCGGCCCGCAGCGTCGGTACCGGGACATGGCGAGCGAGGTTCGGCGTGAAGGCGACGCGCGGCATCTCGTCCTCGAGCGAGCCCATCGAACCACGAAGGCCCCCCGACGTCGAGTCGGTCCCGAAAACGAAGCTGCATCGACGTCCATCGACCACGCAGATTCACGCACCGTCAACGTGAATGCGCACCCGCACCTGGCTTTTCGAGCCAGCCCCAGCGCTGAGATGATCCGCCCATGTCCCCTCGTCGCACCTCCTCGTTGCTCCTGATCGCTTCGTTGCTGACCATCCCGCTGCTCGGGGTCACCGCCTGCGCTGGCGTGCAGATGGCCGTGCAAGAGCCCGTCGCCCAGGTCGCCCCGCAGCCGATCACCAAGGACGGCAAGGTCCTCACCTACGGCTCGTGGACAGCCGAGCGGACCAAGGGCGGCTTGATCCGCACCGTCAGCGTCGGCGCTGGCCCCTGGGGCGCCGAGGCCGTCCAGCAAGACTTCGACTACACCGTCAGCGGCGGCCCGGCGAGCTGGACCGGTACCTGTGCCTACGACGCGAGCGGCCAGAACGTCGCGTTCTCCAAGTTCGGCGAGGCCTCGGCCTTCCTGTGCACGATCACTCCGAGCGGCGGCGCCGCGCTGACCCTCGTGCTCAGCCGCAACGGCTCGGGCCGCGGCGCGACGCTCGACGGCAAGCTCGAAGGTGGTGGCAACATCGAGGTCAAGATGACGCGCACGACCGCCGACGGGAACACGCCGATCTATCCGGTCGGGTATCACTTCTTGCTCGACGGTACCCCGGTGGCCGCCGTGCAGGTTGCGAATCCAAATCAGATCTGGATTGCGGCGGATCTGGATCCCGCCATCGCGGATGGCGTGGGCGCTGCTGCGGCAGCGCTGGTATACAGCTATCCGGCGATTCAGCAGACCTTCTCTTCCCTCTAATCGCAATACTCATTGTGAATGGGCCTCGAATCGGAGGCCCACTCTCATTCAGCCCGAAGACGATTACGCTGCGCCGCGATCTTTGTCCCGCGCGACCAGAGCGACCCCCGCGAGCACACACAGGATCAACGGCACCACCGCCATCAGCCCGCCCCCCACCGCCGCGGTCAGGTACATCCCCGCTGCCCCGAGCCCCCCGGACAACGCCGCGGTCTGCGTCCACAGCCGCTTGGAACCGCCCGGCAGCGGGTACCCGAGTACGTACTTGAAATAGCGGACCCCCAGCGTGAGCCCGGGCCCGACGACCGTGCACAGCCACAAGAGCCCGATCGGCGCCAGCACGACGAGCAGCCCCGGCGTGGCCAGCACTGCTGGGATCATCAGCATGCTCGCCAACACCGCGAAGAGCGTCGCCGTGCCATGGCACTGTCGCTCGCGGCCTGCCGGCGAGCGCGCGGGCGGAACCGAGACGAGAGAGCTACAGATCGAGTCGCTCATGATCACTCCTGCGCCCGAACGAGCGCATCTGGATAGTCATCCACGCTCGCCGGAGTCCTGAGCCAGTCCTGCACCGCCACCCCTACCGCTGCGCCAGCGATCCCCAACATCAGGGCCAGCGTCTGCGCGGCGAGGAGCAGGGTCATGCGGGCCGACACCTCGCTAGTGTATCAACCGGAGTGCACGGAGGCCACGCAGTGTGAGCTGGCCCCGTGAGCCGACCGGATCGCACTTCGACAAATGGAATGGGCTCGGCTACGTCTGCGGGCCCGTGAAGCGCTCCTCCGTCCGGACCCTCTCGTTCCTCGGCCTCGTCCTCGCTGCGGCTTGCAACAACCCCGGTAACGGCGACGACGAGGTCGGCTCGGGAGATGGCGACGCGGACACCAACGGCGACGGCGATGGTGACGATGACCCGAGCGGCGACGGAGATGGAGATGGAGATGGAGATCCGAGCGGCGACGGCGACGGCGATCCGATGGCCTGCGAGTTCTCGGCCAGCGGCATGACCTGGGAGCTGCCCAACCTGCCCGTCACACCCGAGGCCGCCACGCTCACCGCCGACAACTGGACCTGCGAGAACGACGAAAGCTTCCGCTTCTCGACCTTCGATCTCACCGGCGACGGCGCGCCCGACTTCGTCATGACCGACA
>CBFGLP010000649.1:0-6575 GCA_965649595.1 uncultured Myxococcales bacterium
GTCGCGGGCGACCGACTCGATTGCTCGGTCGCGGGCGACCGACTCGATTGCTCGGTCGCGGGCGGCCGACTCGATGGCTCGGTCGCGGGCGGCCGACTCGATGGCTCGGTCGCGGGCGACCGCCTCGATTGCTCGGTCGCAGGGCAGCTACTTGGCGGGCGCCTTGTGGGCGATCGCCTGCTTCTTGGCGGGCGTCGGCGTGACCGACTGGCCGTGCGGCAGCCCTAGCGCTTCGTCACGCGCGTTCAGCTCGTCGCGCTTGGTCCGGAAGTAGGTCGGATCTTGCCCGACCTTATTGGCGATTACCGATGCCCGGTGATACGCCTCGGCCGCGTAGATCGCTTGGTCCGCCTCTTCGAGCAGCTTGGCGAAGAGCACGACGTCGTCGAGGAGCTCCCGCTGCTCGTCGAGCGGAGCGTCGCGGATCAGCTTGACGTAGGTGTGCTTGAGCAGGGCGTTGGCCCGCTCGTACTCGCCGTCGAAGAGCATGTCGCGAGCTTCCAGCAGCGCATGCTCGGCGGCGCGCTGCTGGAGGTGCGTCGCGTCGGCCTCGGGCAACGTGCCGCTGGGCTCGAAGCCCAAGCCGAGCATGAAGCTCACCGTGATCACGGCCGCGCTGACGAGCGCGTGTCCGCGGAAGCGAGGCTGCGAGGGGTGCTCGAGCGCGCCGAGCAGCGCGTGCATGTTGGGCCAACGATCATCTGGGTCCGCCGCGAGCCCCCGCTCGAGCGCTCGCAGGAGCCTACGCGGCAGCTTGGGCACCACGCAGGGACCGGCCTGGATCGACTCGAAGCGGCTCTGCGCGGTCGAGCCGGTGAAGGGATGCTCGCCAGCCAGCGCCTCCCACAAAGCCACGCAGAACGAGAACTGATCGCTGCGCTCGTCACCCGCGAGCCCGAGCAAGCGCTCGGGGGCGATGTAGCGGAGCGTGCCGACGGCATAGCTGGCCTCGTCTTTGTCCGAGCTGCCCGTGGCGTCGGCGTCTTGCGTGTCGAGCCGACGCGCGAGCCCGAAGTCACCGACCGCGACGCTGCCGTCCTCGCGCAACAGCACATTGGCGGGCTTGAAGTCGTGGTGCACGAGCCCAGCGTCGTGGGCCGCCGCGAGCCCACGACCCGCCTCGACGAAGCACGCCAGGATCTCGCCGACGGTGCGGTAGCGCTGGGCCAGCCAGCGGCGAAGATCGGTCGCGCAGTACTCGAGCGCCAAGAAGGGGGTGCCAGCGTGCTCGCCGATGTCGTGCACGGTCAGCACGCTGGGGTGCCGCAGCCGGGCCATGATCCGGGCCTCATGCAGGGCGGCTTGCACTTCGTCGTGCTCGTAGCGAGTGAAGAGCTTGATGGCGACGCGACGATCCAGCTCGCCGTCGTGGGCCTCGTAAACCGTGGCGAAGCTGCCGTCGCCGAGCAGTCGGACCAGCTCGAAGCGACCTGCGATGAGTCCGACCCGCGCACGCTCCCCATGACGGCGGCGCGACGATCCCGCGACCGACTCGGCCGCTCGGTCGCGGGCGACCGACTCGGCCGCTCGGCCGCGAGGGACCGACTCGGACCGGCAGCGCTCGTGCGCTCGGGGGGTGGAGGACTTCGGCACGGGGGACCTCGGGCTCCAGCAGAGGACGACAGAGCGTACCGCGAGCTGGTGACATGGAAGTCATATGTCTGTATTCGGCGAGTATCAGCGTGTGTACGCAGTTCACCAGTCGGTGGCCGGGTGGCCGGCTGGGGAACCTCCGTCCTGGGCGGTTTCGCGCCTATCGTGCGGCCTGGGCGAACCCGACTGGCGGGCCGGTCTCTTCGACCTCCGTCCGGTTGATCCCGTGTGCGCTCGTGGAGAAGGTGCCGCGAATGTCCGCAGACTCGCTGCTCGACCTGCTCGCTGCTCCTCCGAAGTTGGACGAGGACCCGTGGTCATCATGGTTTGCGAGCATCGCCGAGGAGCTGTTGGTGCATCGCTCGCTGCGGGTAGACGGCGAGCCTCACGAGCTGTGCGAGATCGAGTTCTACTTTCACGGTGAGGTCGAGGGCAGGAGCCACCTCGATCCCTTCACGCACAACGATCCGCTGCAGAAGACCTGTGGCCGCTGGTACTTCCATCGTGCAGGGGCCAGCTATCGCGGCGGGACCTACAAGGGGCTCGACATCACCTTCGGCCCCGTCGGCGAGTATGGCGGTATATTGATTCGATCATTGCGTACACCCGAGGGCCGGGTTATCAACGGCAGCTCGCTCTGCGTCGAGCATCTGCTCGCGCGCACGGGCCAGGTCGACGTCGCATCGCTCGACGCCGCGATCGCCGAGCGGGCGGTCGACGACCCAGACAGCCCGCTCGCGCTCGTGCCCCGGGAGCCGGCCGGGAGCGCACGGATCTGGGCGACCGCGCGGGTCGGGCTGACGCTCAAGCGGGTCGAGCAGCACCCCGAGATGCTCGACTACATCATGCGTCCATATCGTTGCTCGACCGCGGCGCGCGAGCTCGACAAAGGCCGAGTCCAGCTGGTCATCGCGCTGCACGAGCAGGGATCGAGCGTCGCCGCGATCGCCGAGATCAGCGGAAGCCCCAAGCGAAGCGTCGAAGCCTACGTGGCTGCCTACGAGGAGGGGCGGGCGCTGGCGTCGAGCCGACCGTTTTGGGGAAGGTCGCTCGATAGCAAGGATCTGTGCCGCTTGGCTGGGGCGTTGGCGGCCGAGCGGGTTTGATCCCGGGGGCCTTCAACTGTCCTCCTCGACCTCGATCTGCTGATCCAGCAAGGCGTGGTCTCGACCGTGTTCCTGCACGCGGAAGGGCACGAGGATCATCGCCAGTTCGCCGACCCGATCCCCGGTGGGATCCAGTTCGGCGACCGACCCCAGCGGACCCGCGAGCTGCTCGGCGAGCCCGACATGCACGGCGTCAGCGGCAGCGAGTGGGACAAGTGGTATCGCGCGACGTGGTCCCTGCACGTTCAGTACGGCGGGCAAGGCGGCGGGATCGACATTGGTCACCTTGATGACGTTGGAAGCGGATCCGCATCGGGACTGATCTTGCCCGCTGCGCTAGAATGGCGCGCGCGAATGCCCAAGAAGCCAGAGAAGGTCACGCTCAACCGAGACTTCACGTTCGAGAAGGAGACCGACTTGAACGAGCAGATCGCCGCGTTTAGGGCCGAGCACGAGGCTGCCCATCACCAGATCCTCGCGATGGACGCTCGCAGGTCGCTCGGGCCCGGCAAGGTGCGGGTGACCTTTCGGGTGATCGAGAAGAAGCAGGGGCGGCGGTGATGCGAGTCGCCAAGGGCAACGAGGTGGCGGCGGTCGGCGTGATGCTCTGCGGGTGCCTCGGCTCGGAGGATCCTCGGTCGGAGCCTCCCGATGTCGAGGTGATCGAAGCAGCGGAGCCGTCCATGCCATCGGAGGCATCCGTGCCATCGGAGCCACCCGTAGCAGCCGAGCCCGAGCAGCCAGCCGAGCTCGAGCAGTCATCGGAGCCCGAGATCTTCAGTCCAGCCACGCGTGGCACGGGGCGCTGTGTAGTGACGGTCAGCGCGCTGCTCGAAGCACAGGAGTACCGCGGCCCCGGGCCGATCACCCCGGACCTCGAGGCCAGCCTCGACTCGAACCCGGAATTTGCTCGCACCTACCAGCGGCTCAGCCACGGCGATCACCACATTCAATGCGTCTATCAGGTCGAGCTGGCCCACGAGCCCGGCAAGCGCTACCGCTGGCGCACGTACTTCACCAACACCGCGCGCGAAGCCACGCCCAAGGCCTGCAACGGCATGGCCGCCGAGGTCGCCGACGACATCGTCCAAACGACCAAGGAGTGCACCGATCTCGCCGCGGGCGCCTACTGGGGATTCGTGCTCGAGGAGCTGCCCTGAGTGGGAGCTCGACCCGAACGCCGGGGCTGGGAAGATCGCCGCAGCGCGAGCAACAACAAGAGCGGTGTGGCCAGGGTCGCAGGCGAGCGCCCGTCAGCGCTGCTGCAGCCACACCCCGCTTGCCGTGGGTCCGGCTCATCGACAGGCACCACGAAGTCGCCGCTCTCGTAGCTGTCCGCGTCGTCCTCTCCAGTCTCTTCGGGTGTCTCACACTCGAGCACGATCTCGATGATGTCGGACTCGAGCAGGGCGCCAGGCAGCCCGGGGATCTGCGCGCGCATCTGGACTTGATGAGGACCGATCGAGACGCCATCCGAGTTGCCGTTCGGGCACGTCGCGAAGATGACGTCCACGCCGCGCCCGACCCAGCTCCTACCGACCTGAGCTGGCGCGAAGAACATCGGATCGTGGGCCCACCGCTCGCCGTCGACGAGCGTCTCGTACATCAGGACATCGGCGAAGGGCTCGAGCTGCGGGTCGAGCTCGAGCTCGACCCGCACGCTCACGGCGTCGACGTCGTCCGTGCAGGTCACAGACTCGGGCACCGGGATGTTGCCCTGCACGGGCGGCTCGGCCATGAGCGCGCCGAGCTCGGTGGCCACTAGCTCGGCGCTCGGGCCGGTGGAGTAGGTCCGGCTGAACGCAGGGCCACATTCGGTGCCCGGGAACTCGAAGCGATAGGTCTTGTTGGGCTCGAGCGGCTGCGCGGGACGTAGATCGATCCAACCATTCTCCTCGGAAGAGATCGCCAGCTCGACGTTGGCCTCGACGTCGAGCAGGACGACATCGTCGATGGCGGCCCCGGCCGCATGCCAGCGCACGCCCACGGCGTTGACGGGCATCACGGTGCCATCCTCAGGGGCGACCGCGGCTCCACTGCAGCCCGAGCACGCCTGCGCGACGGACTCGACCTGCAAGAGCGCGACGGCGGATACGAAGGCGGCGAGGAGGGGGGCCCGAGCGTGCATCATCCGAGTATGGCGCTCGAGCACCCGATCCTTCACGTCGCAAAGCTCGGAGATCGCCGCCGCGACCGAGCATCGCCCTCGGATCACCTGTCGTTGTGGATCGACTTCGAGCTCGCTATTCGGCCATGACGAATGGATATTCGCGCGCGATGATCGTCCAGAGCGCCTCCTCGGTCGGCGGTGCGATCGGAGCCATGACCACCACGTCCTGAGGGATCCCAGCCTCGAATCCGGTGATGACCTGACCTACGCGGTTCTTGGCGTAGTCCATCGCCAGCTTGCACTCGGGCCGGCCCATCGTCTGGACCGGAATCAAATAGAACCCGTCATAGCGATGAGGCCCGACGGTCTGACCCCAGCTCGCTTCGATGACGCTCTCGCGCCACATGATCAGCGAGAGGTCGACCTGCTCGTCCTCGCACCAGGTGTAGACCCGAGCGGGCGGCAGCTCTTCGGGGTTCTGAGTGGTCGAGGTGACCAGCACCACCGTGTACCCGTTGAGTCGGACCGCCTCCTCCGGGTCCGCCGGGAACGCGGCGTCGGAGAGCGCGAGTCGTTCGATGATGGCGTCCGGATACTTTTGCGCGATCTCCTGCAGTCTCTGCTGCATCACGTCTTCGCTGACCACGGCGGGTCCGGGGCTGTTGCGTGATGGTGTCACGAACGTCCCGTGCACCTCGGTCGGCGGTTCGCTCGCTCGATCGCTCGGCTCGATCGTCTGTGGCGTGCGCTGGCAGGCGGGAGCCAGCAGGAGCAAGGCTATCCAGGGGGCGCGAGAAGGCACGAAGGGGACGGTACCACGATCTTTACCCCCATGTGTGCGAGTGGAAGATGACTGGTCGTTTGACCGATCGGACTTCGACTTTTAGGGACGGAAACGGCGCCCTCGAGCTGCTCGCTCGGCGCAGACCGTCTGGAAATAACGACGCGATTAGGCTCGCTCCGAGCAGCCAGGATCGTCGGCGCGGGTCACATCGCTGCGGTGCCGATGCTCTCCCGACCTGGGTGCGCCGTATTGCTCGCCTGCTGCGCCTGCGTGGACCCTGAGCAATGGTGGGGGCTCGTCCCGGAGTTCGAGTGGCGAGGCGCCCTGGTGACCGTGTACGGCCACGATCGCGCGGGGTCGCAGGCATGTGGTGAGAGCCTCGCGGCGACGGATGAGTATATCGCCGCGCTGGTCGATTTCTATGGTTCGGATGCCCCTGTGCATGTCGACTATCACTGGTTTTCGCAGTCGGCTTGGGATGACTTCGGAGCGTGCACGCAGGTCCATGCGTGCACCCATAGAGGTCACCCCCTCACCCGAGAGATCACCGATACTCACGAGCTGGCGCACGCGGTGAGCTGGGATTTGAGAATGAGGTGCACGAGCACGTTGGAAGAGGGGCTGGCCGAATATTTCGAGGCGGCACATCCAAAGGTCCATGCGAAAGCCGATTTCGACGAGCGGATTGAAGACATCCTTGCCCTCGATCCATCGAATGGCTACCGGCTCTCGGGAGACGACTATGACCAAGCCGGGCACTTCGTCTCGTTCCTGATCGAGGGCTACGGCGTCGAGGGAGTGCGGGGCCTGTGCGAGCTCGTCCCGCACGAAGCGACGCTGGCCGACTGGGACGCGGCGACGCGCAGCGCCTTGAGCACGCCGCTCGCCGATCTGCTCGCCGACTACGCGAGCTACCCTGTCTGTCAGCACCACGGCTATCGAGCCCGGCTCACCGACTGCGCTGGCGAGCCCGACCTCGTCG
>CBFGLP010000650.1:0-6762 GCA_965649595.1 uncultured Myxococcales bacterium
AGATGACCGACGCCACCACCCCCCACCCAGTCCTCCACGCCCCCCCTCGAGCCGCCTGTGCGCTGGTGACCGCGATCCACCCCGAGCGCGGCCCCCTGGTGCTCGCCATCGCGTGCCGGCAGCAACCCGACGACGTCGAGCAGACCGGAGCCTGGTGGTGGGGCCTGCCAGCGGGCTCGGTCGAGCCGAATGAACGGGTCGTCGACGCGGCAGCACGCGAGCTCTACGAGGAGACCGGCCTAATCATGCTCGACCCCGTCCCGGTGTTCACTCGCTTGCGAGGGCCTCGGCGGGTCATGACCACCACGGTGACGGGCGTGGTGCTCGATCAGACCCGCACACCTCCCCAGGGCGAGGAGGGGCGGGTCGAGTGGGTCACGCCTCGAGATATCGTCCAAAACGGCGGACCCTATGCCGACTATAACGAGGCGCTGCTCTTGGCCGTCGGCCTGCTCGCGGCTCCGGTCGCTCGCCGCGGCTGACCGAGCCGCTCACAGATCCATGTCGCCCGCGGCCTCGGGCTGGTAGCGCAGGCCGAGCACGCGGATCCTCGCGGTCCGGCCATCGGGCAGCGGCCAATCGATCTCGCTTCCGACCGACAGACCGAGCAGCGCGCTGCCGATCGGTGCGAGCACCGAGACGCGACCTGCTTCGCCGGCGTCCTCCGGATAGACGAGCTTCAGCTCGAACTCGCGGCCGCTGTTGCACTCCTGCAGGTGCACCGTCGAGTTCATCGACACGACGTCGGGTGGCAGCTCGGTGGAGTCGACGAGCTCCGCTCGATCGAGCTCCTCTTCCAGCGCGTCGGCGGTGTCGCTCTCGCGCCAGGCTGGCGCGCGCAGGAGCCGACGCAGGCGAGTGTTGTCGAGTCGGGTGACGACGATGGGTGGGGGTTGAAGCACGATGAGTCCTCCTTGGATTTCAGGACGTGGAAAAAGGCCCGTCGCAGGACGGGCCTCTGCTGGCAGTGTGGCCAGCCATGGATGTCGATGCAACCCGGCGAGGTCAGTTGGTCAGCACCCTCACGAGCATCCCGATCAGCGCGCACGCGCCCAGGATCACGAGCATGCGATCCTTGTAGCGCGCGAGCGCGAACCCGGATGCCACCGCCAGGACCGCCGGGACCACGTGCACGCTCGAGAGCACCGGGATCCCGTGCGAGAGCCCGAGCCACTCGACCTCGCGCAGCTCGCCAAAGAGCGTGTGCAGCGAGAACCACACCGCGAGGTTGAGGATCACCCCCACGATCGCCGCGGTGATCGCCGTGAGCGCCCCGGTCAGGCCGCGCCGGCCTTGCAGCGCCTCAATGTAGGGTGCGCCCGCGAAGATCCACATGAAGCAGGGCACGAAGGTGACCCAGGTCGTCAGCACCGAGCCGATCAGCGCGGCGACGTGGGGATCGAGCGAGCCGGGGTTTCGATACGCGCCCATGTAGCCGACGAACTGCACGACCTGGATCAGCGGTCCCGGGGTCGTCTCGGCCATGCCGAGGCCGTCGAGCATCTCGCCTGGTTGCAGCCAGCCGTAGGTCTCGACCGCCTGCTGGGCGATGTAGGGCAGCACCGCGTAGGCGCCTCCGAAGGTCACCATCGCGGCCTTGCTGAACAGCACGCCTTCGGCCACGAGCACGTGATCGGCTCCGAGCGCGAGCCACAGCGCCAGCAAGGGCCCGAACCACAGCACCAAGCAGACGATCACTACGGCGGCGGTCCGTCGCAGCGAAGGTCGCATCCAGGGTTGGACGCCGAGCTGGTCGATGAGCGTGGGCTGCTCGCTGTTGGTCTGCGTGGCGCCGTGACCCCCGACCAGCGAGAAGGTCTCGGGCCGCACGATCGAGCCGATCCACCCCAGCAGCGCCGCGCACCCGATCACGAGCGGAAAGGGCACGTGAAAAACGAACAGCGCGACGAAGGCCGCACCCGCGAGCGCGACCATCGTCGGGTTGCGGAGCACTCGCCTTCCGATCCGAATTACCGCGTGCACGATGATCGCCAGCACCGCGGCCTTGAGCCCGACGAAGAGCCCGACCATCGCGCTCACCCCCGCGAACGAGGTGTAGAGCAGGCTCAGCGCCAGGATCGCGAGGAAGCCAGGCAGCACGAACAGCCACCCGGCCGCGAGCCCGCCACGAAAGCCGTGCAGCAGCCAGCCGATGTAGGTCGCGAGCTGCTGGGCCTCGGGGCCGGGCAGCAGCATGCAGTAGTTGAGCGCGGCCAAGAACCGCCGCTCGCTGATCCAGCGGTGCTGCTCGACCACGAGCTCGTGCATGACCGCGATCTGCCCGGCGGGACCGCCAAAGCTGTGGAGCGCCACCTTGGCCCACACGCGCAGCGCGTCGCGAAAGGGCAGGGGATGCGGTGCCGGACCCGTCATCGGCGGGACCCTAGCAAGGGTATGCGCAGGTCGTCACCTCGGACGGGCCACGGCCGCCCCCGGGTAGGTCATGGGCTGTCAGGGGGTCGACCACTCGCGCGGCTGCGTGAGCGAGAACCAGTTGCCCGAGTCGTCCCTGAACAGCGCCTCGATCCCGTAGGGTCGCTCGGCCGGCTCCTGCATGAACTCGACGCCCCGCTCCTTCAGCGTCGCGTAGGTGCCCCGGCAGTCAGCGGTCTTGAACACGCCGGTCCCGAACGCGCCCTTGCGCAGCAGCTCGCGCATCTGCGCGACGGTGGCTTCGTTCATCATCGGGCTGGGTTTGAGCGCCATCAGCACGAGCGCGAGGTCCTTTTGGTCCTTGGCGCCGACGGTCAGCCAGCGAAAGCCCTCGAGGCTGACGTCGCTGCGGACCTCGAACCCGAGCTTCTTGGTGTAGAACTCGAGCGCGCGGTCGTGATCGTCGACGTAGATGGTGGCGTGGGAGAGCGCTTGGATCATCGTGATTTCACTCCGGGTGGGCGCGAAGACATTAGAGGGTGGGGCAGGAGAGCGCTTCTCGAAAGTTGCTCGGTAGACGGGTACCGTTTTGGGCGTGGTCCGCCAGCTCGCCCGTGTTTGCCAGGTCGGGCCGGCCTGCGTGGTCCTGCTCGGCTCGTTGCTCGTGCTGCCGTCCGCGGATGCGTGCAAGTGCTGGGATCCGCCCCCGGCAGTCACCGCGCGGCGACCCGAGTGGGTGGCGCAGGCCGGTCTGATCCTGGTCGAAGAGTCGGTCGAGCTGCGGTGCAGCCAGGGCTCTGTGTTCGCGCTGGATTGCGTATGGGAGAGCGTCCACGTGTTCGAGCGGGTCGAGGGCGCGGGGCTCGAGCCGCTGGGCCCGACCGCGGGGTGGGTGGTGATGCCCTCCTGGGCGGAGATCGAGGTTCGGATCGGAGAGCGAACCTTCGCTTCACTATCCCACTTGGGAATGGAGGAGCCCTGGCGATCGTGGCTCGCCGAGGGGAAGCTCGACGAATACGCGGACGATTGGTCGGCCGTGCCCCTGGAAGATCCGGGCGGTGCACGGGTCGAGGTCGTGGTCTCGGCGAAGGCCATGATTGGGCAAGAGGTCCGAGTCCCCGAGCCCAATTGTTGTCGGTTCACACCGCTCGATTCGCGGCACTGGTTCGCGGATATGCCAACCCGGGCGTGGGTGCATTGGCTCCCCCAGGGGGACGTGGCCGCGGACCTGCGCACGCACGTCGAGATCGAGCTGCCGCGAAGCTGGCGAGTCCAGGCCGTGGCTGGCGTCGAGGCGACGCGCGACGGCGATCGTCGTCGGCTCGTCGTCGACCTACCCAGCGGCGAGCCGCAGACCCTGGCCCTGACTGAGCCTGGTCTACGGCTCGGCGGCCCCGTGGTTGGATTCGGCGGCGGCTTGGGCGACTACCGCGGGTTTCGAGCGCGCATTGGCTGGGAGCAGATGTACCCCGAGCTCCTCGGCTATTCGGCGATGCTCGAGACCAACTTCATCGACAACCTGGTGGTGGTCCCCGCGGTCGAGGTCTCGCATCCAATCCCGGCCCCGCTGTTTTTCCTGCCGCAGGTCGGGCTCGGAATTGGTGCACCAGTTCAGATCCTGCCCGACGCTCGCGTGGGCCTGCGCGGGCTCGGCAGCCTCACGTGGCCATTCGTCAGCTTCGTATTCGCGGTCGATTGGTATCCGGCCACGCGGGCGCTCCAGCAATCGCTGGGCTTCGCGCTCTATGGCCAGGTGGGCTTTTGAGTGTATCAATCAGTAATCAAAGGGCCGCATACTTGGCCAAGAAGCAGCCGGGGATCATCAGCACGACCGGTCGCGGCATGTTCGGGACCACGAACACGCGTCGGCGATAGCGCTGCGGCGAGTGGCCGATGTGCCGCTGAAAGAGCGTGGAGAACGAGCCGAGGCTGGAGAAGCCGACCTCCATGCACACCTCGGTCACGCTGCGATCGCTGGTCAGCAGCAGTTGCTGGGCCCGCTCGAGCCGCCGCTGCGTGAGGTACTGGTGCGGGGTCACGCCGAACTCGCGTCGAAACTCCCGCGCGAAGTGGTAGCGGGAGAAGTGGGCGGCCTTGGCGAGCCTGTCGAGATCGAGCGGCTCGTCGAGCTGCGCGTGGATCAGCCCGCGCGCCCGCTCGAGCCGCTCGCGCGTGCCTGGGACCTCTCCACGGGCGATCTGCTCGGCTTGATGGAGGCCGCCGAACACGGCCGGCCAGTCGAATAGCGGCGGGCTCGACGGGCTCAGATCCCGCACACCGCTCCCTCGTCGGCGCACCCGAACTCGTCCGGAGCCTCGTTCACGCTCAAGCGGCACGCCACGCACTCCGGCGTGTTGAAGTCACCGAGCTCGCACTCACCGAGGAAGAAGCACGACTGGATCGCGCAGATCTGCAGGTCGAAGAGGTTGCTCGACTCGTCGCTGGGCAGATCGGCCGTGCACTCGTTGATGCACGCGTTGCTGAAGTTGCCGCACTCGAGCAAGCACGCCGCACCGTCGGCGCAGGTCGACCCCGGATCGGTGGTCGAGGTGGTCGTGGTGTCGGTGTCGGTCGTGGTCGTGTCGGTGTCGGTGTCGGTCGTGGTCGTATCGGTGTCGGTATCCGTCGTCGTCGTGTCGGTGTCCGTATCGGTATCGGTCGTGGTCGTGTCCGTGTCCGTGTCGGTGTCCGTCGTGGTCGTGTCGGTGTCCGTGGTCTCGAAGTCGTCGGCGGTCTCGAAGTCGTCGGCGGTCTCGAAGGTGTCGAAGTCCGTGGTGTCCGGATCGTCCTCGCCCCAGGTCTCGGGAGCGTCTTCACCCCAATCGGTGGTCTCCCAGTCCGTGCTGTCGTTATCGTCGCTCGATTCCTCGTCGGCGATCGTGTCGTCGGTGCCGAGCGTGTCCTCGTAGCTGAAGGTATCTGCCTCGTCGGCGACGCTGTCGAACACGAGCAGCGACTCCGACCGGCCGCAGCTCGCGGCCGCGAGCACGAGCAGGGCACAGGTGGAGCCGGACAGCAGGCGAGAAGAAAAGCGCATGGCGGTCATGGTCTCACAAGGCAAGCAGGTTGCGGAGAAACGCGAGGGCGGGGGTCTGAAGGCCCCCGAACCATTCGGCATGGCAGGAGCGGGCTGATCCCTTCGCGTGTCGACGAGCGGGCACTCGCCTCCGAGAATCCGTGCCGTCTCGCGGCTGGATCGATCACGCGGTTTACTCGGAGCCCGTCTGCGTCCGAGGGGGGGCGTCGATCCCGGCGCTCGCACAGAAACGGTCCCGTATCACTCGCCAGAGCAAGTCGTGCTCGGCGCGCTGGACCCGCTGCTGGAGTGATTCGGGGGTGTCGTCCGGCTCGATCAGCACCTCGCGGTGGGCCAGCACCGGCCCTTCGTCGTAGCGCTCGTCGACGAGGTGGACGGTCGGGCCGGTCGTCGCCACGCCGCCCGCGAGCACGGCCCTGTGCACGTGGATCCCGAACATGCCCTTGCCGCCGAAGCCCGGCAGCGGAGCGGGATGGATGTTCACCACCCGACCCGGGAACGCCCTCAGCAAGGCCGGCTCGATCAGGCTCAGCCAGCCAGCGAGCACGACCACGTCGACGGCGTGCTCGCGCAAGAGCTCGATCATGCGAGCGGTCGGATCGCTGGCGTCGGCGCGGCTGACCACGAACGCCGGGATCCCGTGCGCCCGAGCGCGCGCGAGCACCTTGGCCTCGCGCTTGTTGGAGATCACCACCACCACCGGGCTCGGTAGGTCGCCCCGCGCATGCGCGTCGATCAGCGCCTGCAGGTTGCTACCTTCGCCGGACGCGAGCACTGCGAGGCGAGGGGCGGGCGGTTGCGCTTGCATGGCGCGAGCATACGCAAGCGCGGCCGCGGCCGCCTGCGGGTCCCTCGCTTCGCTGTGCTCGCGCGAGACGAGATCGGGCGCGGCGCCTATACTCCCGCGCGTGAATGCCCGCGACCCGTCCGGCTTCGATCTCTCCCCCGGCGTCCCGATCCGATCGACCACCGTGCTCTGCGTGCGCCGCAAGGGAAAGGTCGCGCTCGGAGCCGACGGCCAGGTCTCGGTCGGCAACACGATCATGAAGGGCACGGCCAGCAAGGTCCGCACGCTCGCGCGGGGAAAGATCCTCGCTGGCTTCGCGGGCTCGGCGGCCGACGGCCTGACGCTCTGCGATCTGCTCGAGGCCAAGCTCGAGGCCGTCGGCGGAAACTTCACCAAGGCCTGCGTCGAGCTGGCCAAGGACTGGCGGCTCGATCGTCGCTACCGTCGGCTCGAAGCCCTGATGATCGTCGCCGACCGCGAGCGCTCGTTGCTGCTCTCAGGCAACGGCGACGTGATCGAGGCCGACGACGGGATCCTCGCGATCGGCTCGGGCGGCAACTATGCG
>CBFGLP010000651.1:0-1594 GCA_965649595.1 uncultured Myxococcales bacterium
CGACGGGGCCGCACTCGAGCCGGCTGACCTTCTCGATCTTGTCCTGCTCGATGCCGGTCTCGGCGGCCAGCTCCTCGAGCGTGGGCTCGCGGCCGCGCTCGGCCTCGAACTGGCGGCGGACCTTGGCCAGCTTCTGCTGCATGTCGTGGACGTGCACGGGCAAGCGGACCTGCCGGCCCTTGTTGTAGATCGCCCGGCTGATCGAGTGCCGGATCCACCAGCCCGCGTAGGTCGAGAACCGAAAGCCGCGCTGCGGATCGAAGCGCTCGATCGCCTTGAGCAGGCCGAGGTTGCCCTCTTGGATCAGATCGGCGAGCGGGAGCCGGCCGTGGCCGAGCCGGCGCGCGAGCGAGATGACCAGGCGCAGGTTCGCGTGGGCGAACGCGTTGGTCTCGCGGCGGACCTCCTCTTGGCACTCGCGGCAGCGCGCGACCCAGTCACGGAAGGGCCGGCTGTTGCCGGGCATCCGCGCGACCTCGATCAGCAAGTCGGTGCGATCCTCGTGAGAGATTCGGTCGACGTCGTTGATCAAGCGCTCGGCGAGCTCGCTGTCGACGTCGAACGCGGGCAAGCGCGGCGCGACGCGATCGATGTCGGCGAAGTAGGACTGCTCGTTGGTCAGGGTCCGGCGGCGACGGTAGAGATCGGCCGAGACCGCGAGCTTGTCGAGGTACTTGCGGGTGGTCGGGTCGAGCTGGAAGCGAGACTCGAGCAGGCCGCGGATTTGCTCATAGAGCGGCGAATAGGACAGCAGCGCGTGCCAGCGTTGGACACGGGCAGCGGCGATCCGCTCGGCCGCTTGCTTCTCCTGGTCGGGGCTGAAGGTCTGATAGTGACCGAGCGCGTCCAGGTAAGGACGCAGAGCCGTCATCTCGCTCTCCTTCTTCTCGGCGGCGGTGCGTCGTGCCCGGTTCGGTTCGGGCTCTGGCTCCGGCTCGACCGGCTCGAGGCTCGGATTCACGAGCGCTTCGATGCTCTGCTCGAGAGCCTGATTGACGATTGCGTCGGCGAGCGACGAATGGGAGACGACGGCAGCGGACGACGATGCAGTAGCGGACATGACGAGATTTCCTGCTAATGGTTTCGTCACAGCCCGGAGGGGCTGGGATGGGATAGCGACTTCGACCAGGTGGTGCGGGGTCCAGACGATGCTGGAGGTTGAGGCGAGCGCCTGCCGACACCTGCAGGCGCTCGCGCGGCGGACTCAGCTCTTGTCCCCGAACATCTTGTCGATCTGCTCGGCGCCAGGCAGCGTCGAGAGGTCCGGGACGATCACGATCTCGATGCGCCGGTTCTGTGCCCGGCCTTCCTCGGTGGCGTTGCTGGCGGTCGGCCGCGTGTCGGCGAGCGCCGCAGCGCTCACCCTTGCAGGAGGCATGCCGGCCCCGACCATCTCTTTGACGACGTTGATCGCACGATCAGCGGCCAGCTCCCAATTGCTCGGGTACTGCTTGGTCTTGATCGGCACGTTATCGGTGTGGCCTTCGATCTGAAATTCACGCTCGGGGATGTCGGCGAGCAGGCGCGCGACCTCCTGAATGGTCGCCTTGCCCTCGTCCGATAGCTTGGCCGAGCCGGACGGGAACAAGATGTC
>CBFGLP010000652.1:0-4298 GCA_965649595.1 uncultured Myxococcales bacterium
GTCAATCACGGCCGAGGCCGCGAAGCCAGAACGAAGTTGTATCGGGCATACTACGAGCTTCTGGCGACACAGGCATCGGCTGTCAGGGACGTGTTCTGGGTCGTGATGGATTCTTCCGCACCCTGCTAGTCACCGATTCCCTCGGACCGGGATACTCTGCGGGTTGGTACCCCGCAGGAGTGCCGGGCTCCGGCATACACGCGCTACCGAGCTAAGCCGCGCGGGGCAGCGAAAGTTTCAGCGCCGCCGCGTGGATCTTTCTCACCCGAACACTCGGGATCATTGGGATCAATCGGAGATCCCGCAAAAATGAACCTAAACGTGCCTCCGGGGGGCGAGACAGCGCAAGCGTCCCCTTCACAGCGAGCGGAAGGCGCAGCCAATCCACCCCCCTGCCCGGCCGGTTCATTCCTCGCTCTCCACCGGGACCGACTCCTGGCCCAGAGCGTCGAGCTCCTGGAAGAGCGTGCGCAGCACTCGGGTCGCCAGCGTCACCTCGTCGGCGGTCCGGGTCGTGAGGAGGTCCACCAGCTCGCGCGCCTCGTTCCGAGCCCCCAGCTCGAAGCTCTCGAAGAGGGTGCTGAGGGCCAGATCGAGGCCGTTGCAGAGCTTTCGGATGGTCTCCAGGCTGGGCGAGAAGTTGCCCTGCTCGAGCCTGCGAATGGTGTCCGCGGACAGGGCACTGCGGACGGCCAACGCATCCTGGGTCAGCCCCCGCGCTCGCCGCAGACCCTGCACGTGGAACCCGAAATCACGGCCCCACAGAAGGGCCACCATATACGACGCTTCGTCCGACGACTCCGACATGCCCGGTCAGGCCGGCGCTCGCCCAGCCGTTTCCCACGCCGGATTCGCCGCACTCCGCCGCGCTCGGCTAGGTCTCGCGCTCACCCAGCAAGCATCCTTGGAGCTTCCTTGCAGCCCTGAACCAACGCACCCTGACCGAGCTGACGCGAATCCCCTCCCTCCTAGCGATCTCCTCGTCCTCCATCCCGGCCAATTTTTGCTGAATCGTCCGTCGATACTTGGTCGTCAGCTGTCCGATCAATCGATAGAGGAGCGAGCGCTGCTCCGCCAATTCCAGCGTCGCGAGGGGCCCCAGCCCCTCGGCGGGAATCACAGCCGGCAAGTTAGCATGGCCTTCACTCGGAAGCTTGCCGCGTGTCTTGAAGCGCACTGCAATCCTATGCCCGATCTTGAGCGCCCACGCTCGCACCGCACCGTCGTGCCGAGGGTCGAACTCCGGCAGCTTTCGTACGATGATGACGAGCGTCTCCTGAGCGATGTCCTCGGCATCGATCGGCCCGACCTCCCGCCGCAGCTCGTCCACGAGCTCGCTCCGGAGCGCGCGGAGGAGCTCCTGCATAGCCCGCCGTGAGCCACTCTCCCGGGCGGCCCGGAACAGTTCGTCGAGATCCACGGCGACGACCTACACCAACACGAACGCGAGAGCACCTCGCCCATCGACCCCCGCGGTCGGGCTCCCGCCCCCCTCCAGAGGCCCCGCGGCTTGCCCTCAGGGCGAAGGACATGCAGGTACGCCCGGTCCGAGCCGACAAATAGTCCGCTGGCTTCAATCTAGTGGTGATCGATTGGATATGAATGTCAATCCGATGTCCTTCGTTTCCCACGCTGTTGTGCGTATGAACTCCTCGAGCCCCGAAAGCGCCGTTACCGAGCTCAGGATCAGCTGAACCGTCGCAACGTGATTTTCGATCACGAGAGTCACCGCTCCCACCACCGCTACGTCCCCCGTGACTGATGTGTACGTTTACACGTAGAGCTGAGGGACATTGGCATTGGGCCAGAGGCTGGCGCTTCCGCTGAATCGCCGGCGGAGCTCGCCCTGCTGGAGCGCGCGCAGCAGCGGCCCGTAGTCACCACGAGATCCGGACCAAGACGGCCTCGAAGCAATCGACGTTGGAGGCGTCGTAGCCACCGATGTAGACGCGCCCTTGGTCGTCGATCACCGCGTCGCGGAAGTAGACCCCCGCGTCGATCGCCGACGAAGGGAGGTGCCACAGCAGCGTGCCATCGGGGGCGATCGCCATCGCGCGCCCAAGAGTGGTGAAGGCCACCGTGCCGTCGCTCCCGACTCCCGCCCCCGGCGCCTTCGTCTCATTCACGCACGCCAGGACGGGGGGCTGTGCCAAACCAGTAGTGAAGCGCACTCGAAGAGTGACACTCTCCCCGCGTGACGGACGAAATCCACGCTTTTCGCACGAGAATCCCCCGGCCATCGACTCACCACATCGTCGCTATGCGAGGTGCGCGAGACCGTGCTCGAGGATGCCGCAGCGCAAGTACGCCTCGAACTCGTCGACCACGAACTCGGGCAGACCTCCTCGAGCTCGGCTCGCTCGCGAAACCTTGGCCATTGCTGGGCACGAGGACACTGGGATGGACGACGAACAGTTGAGCGCGCGCTGGCGTGCGGCCGGCTGCCCACGACCATGGTGCGACGAGCTGGCCGCGCGATGCCGCAGCCGCGTGACGGAAGCCTACGAGCAACTAGCGAGGACTGGCGCTCCGTTCCGCCTCGAGAAGCGGATGATTCGAGCGGACGGAACATTGATCTGGATGGAGCACATCGTCGCCGCCATTCGCGACGCACGCTGTTGCTCCGCTGATGGAAAGAGTGGGCACGGGAGGTGCGGCACGAGCACGAAGCGCTCGGCTGGCGCGAATGTAGCGAGTTTTTTTTCCGATCGTGGGATCACGACTTGTCCCGCCTGGATCTCCCCGCGACCAAGGGTATGAGCGCATACGATCGATCGTTTGCGCCCTGCGACGACCGCCTCCACCTCACCCGGCGAGCCCCTCGACCTCCGCGACCCGACAAATATAAACCTCTTCCTCCGGCCGCTCGACAATCTCGAACCCCGCGCTGCGCAGCATCGCCTCCACACAAGCGCGGTTCGGTATCCACCAGTTCGTCGGATCCCCAGCGTAGCGGTGCTCGACGAACGCCATGCGTGGATGCCCGGCTCGCTCGAACACCGCCTGCTCGCTGAAGGGATAATCCTCCGCGACCTCGTCGACCTCGTCGCTGCCACGCAGCATGCTCTGGAAGATCAGCATGTCACCCGCGACGTGCTCGCGGATCATGTCGAGGGCGTAGAGCGGGTGCCGAAGGTGGTAGAGCACGCCCATGAACAAGACCAGATCGAAGCGCTCGTTGAGCTGATCGATGTCGTAGACCGAGAGCGGGCGCAGCTCGATGTCGAGATCGGCGACCGCGGCGGCCAGCTCGGCCTGGGCCAAGTAGCGCAGATCACTGTCGATCGCGACCACCCGATCGGCGCCGCGTCGCTTCATCTCGAGCGCGTGGAAGCCAGCGTTGCAGCCGATGTCGAGCACGGTCCGGCCGCGCAGGTCGGCGGGCAGCCGCCCGGCGAAGCGGTCGAATTTGCAGCGCGGATAGTCGCCGAGGAAGTGCTCGGGCGCGGTCTGGACCCCGGCCAGCTCCATGTTGTGAAACCAGGGCCCTAGCTCGGCCACGCGGCGGGCGAGGAGCTCACGATCATGAATTAGGTCGATTCGTTCGTGCGGGCTCATGACTCTCATTCGGCGGCAGCGGCCGTCCCCCGCCGGGGGTTTGGCTCGGCGAGCGCCTCGAGCACGTAGGCTTCGAGGGCGAGCGCGCGGTGTCGGGGCGTATGCTCGGCGAGCACCCGCGCGCGGGCTCGCTTGGCGATTGCGCGGCGCTCGGACTCGCTGGTGTCTCGCAGGATCCGCAGCACGTCCTCGTGGCTGCGCACGATCAGGATCTCGGACCCGTACTCGAATAGCCGATCGAGGCCCGGCCACTCGTCGGACATGATCGGCGTGCCGCACAGCGCGGCCTCGAACAAGCGCACGCTCGGCGCGTGGCCGGTCTCGATCATCGCGCGGCGAGTGAGGTTGAGGGTGAAGCGCATGTCACCATAAAAACCCCGGTGCTCGCTGGGCGGGAGGTGCTCGATTCGCTCGACGTTGCCCGGCCAGACCAGATCGGCAGGGTACTGGGCGCCCGCGACCACGAAGCGCTCGTCGGGGAGCGCCCGCGCGGGCACGAGCAGCAGCTCTTCGAGGCTCGCCTGCCGATCATCGCAGTAGGTGCCCATGTAGCCGAGCTGCCAGCGGGCCTGGCTGGCGCCCTTGGTGTGGCCGTAATGAGCCGGATCGACCGCGCAGTAGAGCGGCCGCGCCCGAATCACCCCATAGCGCTGCTCGAGCGTGTCGAGCACCGGGCCGCCGGTGAACGAGAGCACCAGATCGAAGCGGGAGAGCGCCTCGGCGCTGATGTAGTCGCGCTC
>CBFGLP010000653.1:0-3250 GCA_965649595.1 uncultured Myxococcales bacterium
CGGCTGACCGGGCGCGACGTCTACCGCATCGATCTCTCGCTGGTGGTCTCGAAGTACATCGGCGAGACCGAGAAGAACCTCGCGAAGGTGTTCGACCGCGCGCAGCAGCAGGGCTGGATCCTATTTTTCGATGAGGCCGACGCGTTGTTCGGCAAGCGCAGCGAGACCAAGGATTCGCACGATCGCTACGCGAATCAGGAGGTCGCGTATCTGCTCCAGCGGATCGAGAGCTTCGACGGGATCGCGATCCTGGCCTCGAACCTGCGCGACAACCTCGACGAGGCGTTCTCGCGCCGCTTCGAGTCGATCGTTTACTTTCCGGTGCCGCGCCCGGCGGAGCGGCTGCGTCTGTGGCAGCGGGGCTTCTCGAGCAAGGCGCGGTTGGCCGAGGGGGTCGGGCTCGACGCGATCGCGCGGGAATTCGAGCTGTCGGGCGGGTCGATCATGAACGTGATTCGACAGGTCAGCTTGGAGGCGATCGCCAAGGGCGAGCGGCAGATAGCGAAGGACGACATCGTCAAGGCGATTCGGCGCGAGCTGGCCAAGGACGGCAAGGCCGCGTGAGCACCGAGCGCGGGTTCGACATAGGGGCAGGGAGCAACCCATGAAGGCGAGCAAATCTGGCCAGAATGTAGCGACCGCGAGCAAGACCGCGGACGCGAGCGCGAGCAAGGCAGAGGCCGCGGCCGAGCCCGGACCCGAGGCGCTCGCGCTCGCGCCTCCTGCCTATGGCATCGATCACATCGACTTCGGGAGCCCGCCGGACGCTGGCCAAGGTGGCTCGGGTGGGGGCCTCTCGTTGACGCGGCCGCATGGCTCGAGCCGCCCCGGCGGGCGACCGCTGCCGAGCGGGGTCCGCTCGCACATGGAGGCGATGTTCTCGACCACGTTCAGCGACGTTCGCTATCACGTCGGCGAGCGGGCGATGCTCGACGCGGCGGCCCACGACGCGCACGCGTACACGCTTGGGTCGGACATTGTATTGGGTGATTCGCGCTTTGATCCGAGCAGCCTCGCCGGACGCGACCTGCTCTCGCACGAGCTGGCCCACGTGGTCCAGCAGCGCAGCCCGAGCTCACCTTCATCGACGGCGTTCGCCGAGGCCGACGCGGATCGGGCCGCGCTGGCAATTCGGCAGGGCCGGCCGGCGAGCGTGCGAGCGAGCTTTGGGGCGCAGATCCAACGCAAGGAGAAGGACGAGCCACCGACGCCGAAGCTGCGGGTCGAGACCGATGGAACCGTCTATGTCAAGGACATCGCCGCATTCAAGGTGACTCCGACGAGCGGCGGGGCGCTCGAGTCCAAGCCGAAGGTCGGGGGTGGCTATGTCCGGCTCAAGGGCAAGGAGTTCGCACGGGCAGGCAACAGCGTATCGTGGCAATTCGCAATCACGGTTACGACGACCGAGCCGGCGAGCGTGACGGCGCTTCCGGGCCTCGGCACGCACCTGCAGAACATGCTGCCCTCGGTGCAGATCGTCGCCGGGGTCAAGGTGGTCCCCGAGGCCGCTCCGCCGCCGATCAGCCCGCTCAAGCTGAGCATGGCCCGGCAGATCTTGGGCCAAGAGGATGGACCGACCGACCCGAACGAGCTCGTCGGTCCCCGTGCGGACGTGGCGTTGGCCGAGACGCTCGAGTTTACGTTGATCGCGGATCCCAACTTCAAGCCCTTCGATCCCAGCCAAATCAACGCAGACTGGTTCCGCCACGACGGCAGCATGAACTCCGATCCCAACGCGATTCATTGGGGCGGAGACGTGCCTCATTGGGCCAAGGATCTGCGCGGCCGCAAGGGCAAGTACGGTGAGATCGAGCTGTGGAGCCTCGACGGGACCCCGGTGGTGCGCCCGGACGGCTCGTACTTGACCGTCGGCCCCGATGGCCAGCCGATCGAGCGCAAGAGCCTGTTCGCAGACACACAGGCGCAACAGCTCGAGCAGAATGTCATTCGGCCGGCGATCGAGCTGGCGGCGAGCGGGGGCAAGCGAACGCTCGCGGATGGCCGCGTGCTCGACGAGGAGCAATGGAAGAACTACGTCTGGGAGCGACACAAGGCCGTCCAGGCCGAAGCCAACCGCAAGCTCGAGGACCTCAGCGAGGGCGTGAGGCTGTGGAACGAGGCCCAGCAGGGTGTGGCCAAGCTGGCGGCCGTTCCTTCGCACTTGCTCGGCGGTCGCTCGCTCGATGACGGCGACAAGATCCTCGCCGAGACGGTTCAGAACGTCGAAATAGCGCTGAACCAGATCACCAAGGCGCGAACGCCCACGCAATTGACCTTGGCCGAGCAAGCGGTGAAGAGCGCGATCCGCCGCGGTGAGTCCAAATTCTTCGGATACAAGGAGGACGTATTCGCGGGTGGTGAGCGAACCGTCACCGGCGTGAAGGTGGTGGCCGTGGCCGCGGTCGCGTACGTCGCAGCGCCGGCGTTGTTTGCCTGGGCGGGCGGAGCCGCGACGGCGGGGGTCGGGACCAACCTGCTAGCGACGGGCCTTTCGTCGGTGGGCTCGGGCATGTTGACGGGCAGCCTAGGTGGGTTGCTCGAGAGCGTCGATCGTGGGTTCACGATGGCGAATTACGGCAAGGGCTTCACCGAGCACTTCATGACGGGGTTCACGGCGGGGCTCAACGCAGGCGGGTCGGTGATCCTGAAGCTCAACGGTCCGATGACGTGGGGCAACCTGGGCAAGACCGCGGGGCTCAACGCAGGCATTGGTGGGATCCAGGGGGGCACCAATCAAGCGATCAGGAACGCAACGGATCTCGACCCGAGCGCCGCGAACGATCCCAAGCGGTCGGTGTGGGGCGCGGCGCTGCGCGAGGCGTTGATGGGCGGGTTTACTGGCGTGCTGGGGACGAGCACGGCCGGGGTCCCGTCGACGAAGCTGGGCAACTTCGCGACACAGGCGGGCTTTGACGCGGCGTTGAACGGGACGATCGTGGCGATCGAGGGCGGCTCGCAAGAGGACATCCTCGCGGCGGTGCTGCAAAGCGGCGTGAGCGGGGTGGTCAGGTCCGGTCTGGGGGCGGCGGACAAGCGCTTCGGGGGCCGGATCGGTGGCGGCAAGAAGCCGGCGACCCAGGACGGTGCCGGGGAGGGGCAGCAGGTCAGCAAGCCTAGCGATGACAAGGCCGCGAGCGGGGACTTGGCGAATCAGCCCGCGGGCATGGCCGCTCCAGGTCGGGGTCCGGCCCCTGGCCATGCGCCGACCCCAGCTGTCGGCACCGGGCCGAAGCCGCCCCGACCCCAGCCG
>CBFGLP010000654.1:0-4425 GCA_965649595.1 uncultured Myxococcales bacterium
CAGTTCTTCAACCAGATCCAGAAGCTGGTGATGGCGAACAACATCGACCGCGCCATCAAGCTCTGCAACGCCGCCGACAAGGCCGCGCTTGCTCGCGTGATCAAGGCTGGTCTGACCCGCGCCAACAAGAACGAGGGTGAGATCTCGGCCGCCATCGAAGAGACGATCCTCGAGGTCACTCCCTCGGTCGGCAAGCGCGTGGCGATGATCCCCGCCATCGCCAACATCTCCACGCTGCTCGGTCTGATCGGTACCGTGTTCGGTATGTTGGACGCGTTCCGTGCCGTTGCCGACGCGCCCGCCGACCAGCGCTCGACCGCTCTGGCCCGCGGTATCGGTATCGCCATGAACACCACGGGCTTCGGTCTGATGATCGCGATCCCGCTGCTCGCCGCCCACATCTTCATCTCGAACCTCGCGAAGAAGATCACCGACGAGATCGACCTCTACTCGGTCAAGCTCGAGAACCTGTTGGCCGCTCGCATCCGCAACAACTGATCGTCACGCGTGCTGCGAGCCGTGCCGGCCGTGGGACCGCCCACCACGGCCGGTGCTTCCGGACCCCCGCAGCGGTCTGACTCAGCCCACCTGGCTGAGAGGTTCCCCAGGAGACGCCGCGATGCCCAAGTACAGGAAGAAGACCGAAGTCGAAGTCCCGGAAGCCAACGTGCTTCCCATCATGAACATCATGTTCCTGATGATCCCGGCGCTTCTCCTCGCGATGGAGATCGCCAAGATGGCGGCGATCGCCGTATCACCTCCCAAGTTCTCGGCGGCGCCTTCGGAGAAGAAGGAAGAAGAGAAGAAGGAAGAGAAGCCGCTGAACTTCAAGGTGTTCATCCTCGAAGACGGCTTCCGGATCACCACCGCCAACCAGCAGGAAGGCGCGGAGGCTGGCAAGTCGCAAGACAGCAGCAAGCCGACGATCCCGCTGGCCAAGCCCGGCGCCGATCTGAAGGAGTACGACCGCTACGACTACGCCGCGCTCGAGGCCAAGGCCCGCGAGATCAAGGCGACCGCGCAGAGCGAGACGGTCGTGACCATCAGCGCCGAGAACAGCATCCCCATGCAGGTGCTGATCAGCACGATGGACGCGGTACGTGGATCCGAGTGCAAGCTGATGGAGTTCCAGTCGGGCACCATCGATGCCCCGCCGCCCGAGTGCCTGTTCTGGCAGCCGATCGTCGAGGCGGGCGCGGGCTGAGGCCCGAGCGCAGGAACGTCTGAGCGAGCCCGTACTCGAAAGGAGCCGTCATGACCCCCGAAGAGCTCTTCCTAGCCAAAAAAGAGATCGCCAAGAAGAAGCGCCGCGACAAGCCTGCAGAGGAGGCGGTGCTCGGTATGACCTCGCTGATGGACATCGTCTCCATCATCGTCGTGTACCTGCTCAAGTCCTACGCCTCGGACCCGGTCGTCATCACGCCGATCGCCGAGCAGAAGATCCCGATGGGCAACCTCGACACCGGGCTCAAGGATGGTGTCGCCGTCTACGTGTCGTCGCGCGAGCTCATCTTCAAGGAGAAGCCGATCGCGACGCTCAAGGAGGGCGAGCTCGATCCCTCGGCGGTCCAGGGCCACGTGATCACCGACCTCTACCCGATGCTCGAGGAAGAGCGCGACAAGACCAAGGCGATCTACCAGCAGCGCAACGAGGAGTGGATTGGCCACCTCATCCTCATCGGCGACGAGGCGCTCAAGTTCTCGACGATCGTCGACATCATGTACACGGCAGGTCGGCTCGAGTTCTCCGAGTACTCGTTCTGCGTGATCCAGAAGGCTGGCTGAGCCGGTCGCTCGAGATCGAGGGGCCGCTCCCGAAGAAGCCCGCTAGCGCTCGCCGCGCTGGTGGGCTTCGTCGCGAGTGGTTCGCGACCGAAGGCGGCTTTGAGCCAGCGCGTGCGTCGGGAGGTCGAGCTTGGCGCTCCAGCTGCGGCCACAACACCGACGACTGCAAGGTGCACGGGGCCGAGATCGTCCTCGCCAGCGGAGCGGCGACTCGGACCGTCACGTGATCGTCGACGCCCATTCATGGCACGTACACGACGGCTCGAAGCGCGAAGGGTCCATCCAGATGTGGCCATGTATGTCGGATGTGATCCGCTGCGCGACCGGTCTCCAGGATTGGTGCCGGCGGGATCGTTGACCGAGCAATGGCGCGCAGCTCCGCACTTTGGGCGACCGAGACGCTCGCTGCTATGCTCCGCCGCGAGCGACCCTGTCGATTTCGGCCCGCTCCTGGCCTGACCTCGTACGACTCTCTGGCCCTTCGGGGCTGACCTCTGCATCACGACATGTCCGGTCAAGCAAGTCCGAAGGTTCTGCGTGTCGCCGTGATCGTCGACGGCGAGTCGTGCGAGGAGCTGCACCAGACCGAGCCCGGGGACGTCACGATCGAGACTGGCGCAGGCTCGCGTTTCGGCTCGACCGACACGCTCGCCCGACCCGAGCGGCTGCGCCGAGTCGCACCGATCTTGCTGGTGCTCGGGCTCCTGCTCGTGATCGCTGGCTCGGCGCTGTTCGCCAGCAGCGTCGCCGAGCGCATGAGCGACAACGCCGTGCTCGAGAGCCGCAGCGACAAGGCTGGCGAGCAAGTCGAGCAAGGAGGCGGTGGCGGCCTCGGCCTCGTGCTGGTGTTCGTCGGCGTCGTGCCCTTGATGCTCGGCATCAGCGGCTTCGCGCTCGGCGGTGCGGCCGAGCGCAAGAACGTGCTGACCGTCTACGACGGCTGGGCGCGAGCCAAGAATTATCGCAAGCGCGCGCCGATCTGGGTCGGCCTCGGCGCGGTGATGGTGCTCGGCGGCGGGGTGATGTTCGCCGTCGAGGTGTCCGCCGTGATGAAGGCGGCCGAGGAGAGGAAGGCCGCGCTCGAGGCTGGCGGCCGGGGTGACATGCAGGCCTACAAGGCGCTCGAGCAGGAGGGGACCGGCGGCCTCGGGCTCGGGATCCTGTTGCTCGGCCTCATCCCGCTGGTCGCTGGCGGGATCGGCCTGAGCGAGCCGGCTCCGCGTGAGCCCAAGCGCGCGCCCAAAGGCGGCCACGCGCCGCGCCACCACAAGCTCTTCGAGTGGGTCGCGAGCGAGGGCACCTACTACATCAACGTGCCGCCCGAGGCCAAGGGCAAGCTCGCGCTCGCTGGCAGCAAGGCGACGGTCGAGCAGCTGCGCCAGCGCTTCGGCGAGCAGGGCAACATGCGGCTCAAGCTCGGCAGCAAGGCCCGGGGCAAGCTGCTGATCGGTCAGACCCGAGTGCTCTTCCAGACCGCGGCTCCGGCCGAGCAGGTCGTCAAGCCGCCCTTCCCGACCGAGTTCGTCGATCCCTTCTACTACCTCAGGCCCGGGTCCCTCGAGATCGTCACCGTCGGTGGCGCGCTCGGGCTCGCGATCCTGCTCGGCTTGTGGTTCTACTACGGCGCAGATCGGACCCCACCGCCGCCGGCCGAGCGCTTCACCAACGTGATGGGCACCACCGTCCTCTACGAAGAAGAGGAAGAGGAGCCGATCCCCGAGGAGGAGGTCGAGGAGGAGGTCCTCAAGCAGGAGGACAAGGACAAGGCCAAGGACGAAAAAGAGGAGGAGATCGACGAGTCCAAGCTCGTGAAGCCCTCCAACGTGTCCGACAAGGCCTTCCAGCAGGCGCGCGGCGTGGGTGTCGCTCGCGTGCTCGGCACCTACGGCGGTCCCGGCGAGGGAACGGTGCTCGACGTGATCGAGTCGACCGAGAACAGCCTCGGTGACCTGTTCGCCCAGGGCATGGCGATCGGCGAGTACAAGGGCGGGGCGCTCAGCGGCAATTACGTGGCCGGCGGCGGAGGCATCAACGCGACCGGCACCGTCGCGGGCAACGAAGGTCTGGTCACCGGCGAGGGCCCGGCCGAGGTCGGCAAGACCGACAAGAAGGAGCGCAAGGTCGCGAGCAAGGTCGATAGCCAGACCAACGAGGTGTTTGGCGACATCGACAAGCAGTCGATCTCGGGCACGATCCGGCGCAAGATGAGCGGTCTGCAGGCCTGCTACAACAAGGCGCTGATCAGCCGCCCCGAGCTCAAGGGCAAGATCGAGTACACGATCTCGATCAACGTGCAGGGTCGCGTGACCAAGGTCGACATCGAGGAAGACACGGTCGGTGACGCGTCGGTGAAGACCTGCACGATCGCCAAGATCAAGGACTGGCGCTTCATCGCCGACGGCGCCGAGGAAGGCAGCGAGGTCACCTTCTCGGTCAGCTTCACGGGCGCTTAGCCCTAGCAGCCGAGCGCGGGCCGCGAGCACGGTGCGTCCGTGCAGCCCCCGCTCGGGGCCGCAAGCTCGGTCCTCTCCAAGCAGGACCCACCTCCGCCGAAAATGCGGATCTCCGGCCGAGATCACCTTACGATCCAGCAAAGGATCCCCAGGCCGCGGCCATTGACTCCGGGCGGCCTTCGGCCGT
>CBFGLP010000655.1:0-11216 GCA_965649595.1 uncultured Myxococcales bacterium
CGCCGAGATCCTCGGCCAGTGGCTAGTGCTCGTCGCTCAGCATCGCTACGAGCCGGGCTACGAGCACATGGAGGCGTTCTTGATCAAGGTCGGGCGGCGGAAATTCCTGATGCCGATCTACCGAGCGCTCGCGACCACGGACGAGGGCAAGGCGCTGGCCAAGCGGATCTACGAGAAGGCGCGGCCGGGCTACCACGCGATCAGCCGCGCGAGCCTCGACGAGCTGCTCGGCGCCCCGGCGGGCTGAGCCCTTCGGCCCGGACGGCGAACGGACGTGGCGTGAGCGCCAGCTGATCCCGCCCGAAGACCGCCTCACGCACCTTGGCGAGAGCGCTTTGGTTGAAGCACCTCGAGTCCTCCCCTCTACTCCTTCGGAGGCACACTCGAGATGCTGAAGACGGCCGCGCTGCTCACCCCTCGTCGCCCCGCTCCGGTCCCGCGTCGTGCGTTCGAGCGCGGCTCGTTGCCGGGGCTCGTCATGACCCGCCGCCGCACCTTCCTCGGCTCGCTGCTGGGCGGCGCAGCGTTGGCGACGGTCGGCTGTGCCCGTCCCGAGGACGAGGGCCCGATCACGGGCGTGTCGATCCCAGAGGTCCGCGAGGGCGAGGACATCTTCGCCTACATCGATCGGATCCGCGGCGGCTTCGACCAGGACTTTTACAAGGCCATTATCGGCGCCGCCAATGACTACAAAGAGGGCGACGAAGCCCTGGGCATTCACGCGATCGACGAGACCTCGCGGACCAACGCGCGGATCCTGCTCGGCAACACGCTGATCACAGACCTCCGGGCCCACCCGATCTACGAGGACGCTGTGCTCGATCTGATCGAGGGCGTGCTCGATCCAGCCGCCGCCGTAGAGGTCGAGGCATGGACGATGGCCGAGCTGCGCGACTTCCTGCTCGGCAACGACGAGGCCGCGATCAAAGCGATCATGCCCGGGCTCCCGAGCGACATCATCGCCTGCGTGGTCAAGCTGCTGACCAACGACGAGCTGATCAGCATCGGCCAGAGGGTGTTCAACCCGCTGCCTGGCTCGATGATCGGCGCGAAGGGCTACATGGGCGCACGGATCCAGCCCAACTCGCCGACCGACAACACCGACGACATCATCTGGCAGGTGCTCTGCGGCTGGTCCTATGCGGTCGGTGATGTGGTGCTCGGTACCAACCCGGTCTCGAGCGAGGTCGAGAGCGTCGCCGCGATCGAGCTGGCCCTGCAGGACATGCTGGTCGCGTTCGGGCTCGCAGCCACGCTCCCCCACTGCGTGCTCGCCCACATCGACGTCCAAGCAGCGGTCGAGTCGGAGTATCCGGGCTCGACCGCGCTATGGTTCCAGAGCCTCGGCTCGACCGTCGACGCCAACGCGACCTTCGACGTCAGCGTCGAGAAGATGGTCGACTACGCCAACCAGCGCGCGGGCAAGTTCGGGCTCTACTTCGAGACCGGTCAAGGCGCCGACGCGACCAACGGCCACGGCGCGGGCTTCGACATGGTCGTGCACGAGTCGCGCAAGTACGGGTTCGCCCGCGCGCTCCGTCAGCTGGTCGGCGAGGCCCAGGCGGCGGCTGGCAACCCGGTCGCCCCCTGGGTCCACCTCAACGACGTCGCTGGCTTCATTGGCCCCGAGGTGTTCCGGACCCGCGAGCAGCTGGTCCGCTGCTGCCTCGAGGACACCGTGATGGGCAAGCTGCACGGCTTACCGATCGGTCTCGACATCTGCTCGACCCTGCACATGGAGGTAGACCTCGACGACCTCGACTGGTGCATCGAGCAGATCATGCCGGCCAACCCCGCCTATCTGATGGCCTTGCCGACCAAGAACGACCCGATGCTCTCGTACCTGACCACCGCGTTCCAAGACCACGTCCGGGTCCGCGAGCTGTTCGGCTACGAGGTCGACGACGCGATGTGGGCGTTCTTCCAGACGCTCGGGGTCATCGACGCCGATGGTCAGCCGACCGAGCACTTCGGCGATCCCACCTGGGTCTACCTGCAGTACCTGCGGGCCAAGGGCGACATGCGGGCCGACGCGGAGATCCTCGCCGAGGGCGAGGCCAAAATCGCCGAGTGCGAGGCCCGAGGTGTGTTCATCGCCCGCGGCTACGGCGAGAACATCTGGGACCTCGATCCCGAGCTCGACGCCAAGGTCCGGGCGCTCTACGAGGACGCAAAGCAGTCGATCTGGGCCGAGCTGCCGGACGACTTCGCCAGCACCCTGCCCGCCGGGCTCGCCGTGGTCACCCGCTCCGAGGACCGCGAGGACTACATCCTGCATCCGCCGACTGGTGAGCTGCTCAGCGACGACGGCGTGGGCGCGATCGAGGAGCTGGCCAAGCAGCACGCCGGGCAGTACGACGTGCAGCTGGTCATCTCGGACGGCTTGGACGCGCTCGCGCTGACCGATCCCGGCCACCTGCAGCCCTACCTCGACGCGCTCGGTCCGGCCCTCGACGCGGCGGGCTTCGAGCTCGCGCCCGAGCACATCGTGGTCACGACCGGGCGCGTGCGGGCCGGCTACCAGATCGGCGAGCTGCTCTACGGTCGGCTCGCGGACACCGGCTCGAAGCGAGCCATCCTGCACATCATCGGCGAGCGACCCGGCTCGGGGCATCGGGCCTACTCGGTCTACATCACCGCGCCGAGCGTGAGCGTGTGGGCGAACCCGGGCGAGGTCGACCACGACATCACCAAGGTGATCTCGGGCATCGCGGACACGGCCTTGGACCCGGCGCTCGCGGCCGAGCAGACGGTCGATCTACTGCTGCAGCTCACCTCGGGCTGAGGGCGTTCACTCGTGGCCACAGTGCGGTCCGGCTGATAGCGTGGTCGTGCACGAACGAGCTGGACCATGCCGCACATCGACGTCGACCCGAACCTGCCCGGTATCCGGGCCTTGCTCGCCTTTCGCCCCGAGACCGCGCAGCCGCTCGGCGCGCTCGCCAACGCGCTCCTGCAAGCACCGAGCAGCCTCTCGCCGGGTGAGCGCGAGCTGATCGCCGCTTACGTCTCCTCGCTCAACGCGTGCAGGTTCTGCTGCTCGAGCCACGCCGCGATCGCGGCCTGCCACCTCGGTGACGACGAGGCCCTGGTCGCGGCCGTCGTGCGTGACCCCGAAGCGGCGCCGATCTCCGCCAAGCTCAAGGCCCTGCTGGCGATCGCCGCGAAGGTTCAGCGCGGCGGCCTTAGCGTGCAGCCCGAGGACATCACCCGCGCGCGCGAGCAAGGTGCGACCGACGTAGAGCTGCACGACACCGTGCTGATCGCCGCGGCCTTCTGCATGTTCAATCGCTACGTCGACGGCCTCGCCGCCTGGACACCCGAGGATCCCGCCGCCTACCGCGAGAGCGGCCGCATGATCGCCGCCCACGGCTATACGACGGAGCGCCCGCGGTGAGCGACGCCGCTGGCCCTCGCCCCCCAGCGTTCGCCTGGGACGACTGGTACGCCAGTATCGGAGGTCGCTCGATTCGGATCGACGAGGTCGACCGATACCTGCGCCAAATCTTCGCGGACCAGTATCCACGCTGCCACGGCGAGGTCGCGCCGACGCGGCACGAGTTCGCCTCGCCCGAGGCCGCGTCGGATCATTTGAAGCAAAAGGCGCTCGAGCTCGGGGCCGACATCGTCGGGATCTGCGAGATCGATCCGAGCGATGTGTATCGTGGCCGCACGGTCCGGGAGAAGTTCGCTATCGCCCTCGGTCAGCGCATGCGCTGGCGCGAGTTTCAGGTCGTCCCCTCGCGCGAGTCGGCGATCGAGTGCCTGCGAATCTACTTCTCCCTCGGCGAGACCGTCATCGCGCTGGCCGCCTATATTCGCTCGCTCGGCTACGCGTGCAAGGTCGAGCACCCGATCGGCGACACCGACCTGCTCCACGTCCCGATCGGCCTCAAAGCCGGCTTTGGCGAGCTCGGCCGGCACGGCTCAATCATTCACCCCAAGCTCGGCCCGCTCTTTCGCATGGGCAGCGTCATCACCTCGATCGATCTCGCCATCGATCATCCGATCGACGCCGGGATCGCCAAGTTCTGCGACACCTGCAAAGCGTGTCGCCGCTACTGCCCTGCCAATGCGATCCCCGACCAGCGCAGCCCCGAGGCCGGAAAGGACCACCTCGGCAACGATCGCTATAAAGTCGACACTGGCCGCTGCTTCCCCTACTTCGCCAAACACAACTATTGCTCGATCTGCCTTCCGGTCTGCGTCTACAACCACAAAGAGTGGGCCCGCGACTTCGAGGGCTTCCAGACCAAGCTGTTCCCGACCGTGGTCATGCAAGATCCGCCGGCGCCGATGGACCTACCGGACGCCGAGCGGCGGCACGAATATCCGAAGCTGAATCGGGGTTGAGCTAGAGCGATCACTCGCAGATCGCCGGGCTGTCGCAGGTCCAGCGCTCATCGCCCGAATCGTAGCGACACCAGTGGTTGGGGCAGTCCGCGTCGTACGTGCAGTCATCTGCCTCGGTCCGACAGTAGAGCGACTCGGGGCTACCGCAGAAGTCGAAGGCGAGACGGCACAGCGGCGTGCGGTCGCCGGGCAGCGCCGAACAGTCGGATTGTCCCTTGCAATCGGCAGGCATGCACCAGTTGAGCGAGCTCAGCACGTCGTCGACGAGCCCGCTGCGGCACACGCAGATCTCGTTGGGTCCGCAGTCGCTGTCGGACGCACAATTGCGAGCGCACTGACACAGGCCCCCTGGAGCCACCTCGAGGCACTGCTCGCCTGCATCACACGCCTCGCATTCGAGCGGATCGCATGAGGGGAGCGGGGCATCCTCGAGGCATTCGACTGGCTCGAGCCGAAAGAAGCTGTCCTCGCAGCGCATCCAGCCCGACCACTCGGTACTCGGCCCCCCGCCACGATCTTGCGGCTCGAGGAAGGGCACGGGCACGCAGCCCTCGGGCGGATCGTTCGGTACATCGGGCGGCAGACCGGACTCGGACTCTGCATCGCTTTCGCTCGAACCCGAACCTTCGCTCCCATCGTCCAAAGACTCCGCTGAGCTCTCGTCAGCCTCGTCCTCCTGGCTCGCTTGCCGCGGACCGCAGGCGACCAACAGAAGCACGCACGGCAGGATCGACTCGTACGCTCGCATCCGCCCATCATACCCACTCACCGTCCACGAACATACCCCTACGTCCGGTCTGGCGTGTCCCGCCCGCCGTGCACCTTCCCGCGCGCCTTCCGCTGACGCCTCAGCCGGCTCGCGTAGCGCGCTCCCCGTGGCGCCGTCGGCCGTCCACGGCCAAATGCCTGCTCGAACCATGCAGGCTTGCGGGGTGGCGGGCTCAATACGTCGAAATACAAATCAATGGTTTCACGAACACTGATCGATGTTAATTGATTCTTGAATCAACCATGCACGATTGCTGGGTGCATTCATGCACCCAGCAAATCAACCCCAGCATGTTGACAACTCTCGACACCACGCGCTAACAGGTGGGGGCATCCACTATCGATTGAATAGCCACGGTGACCCTCGCGTGCGCGATGGAGGACGAGCCCGAGTGACCAACAAACCCCACGACGCCCTCTTCAAAGCCGCCTTCGAGCACCCCGAACACGCCGCAGGGTTGCTCGAGAGCATTCTGCCCGCGACCTTGTCCAGCGCGATCGCCTGGCCAACGATCACCCACGAGGCTGGCTCGTTCATCGACGCCGAGCTCGCCGACCACCACACCGATCTGCTCTTCTCCGTCGAGACCAAGGGTGCCCGAGCATTCCTCTACCTGCTGCTCGAGCACCAGAGCACGAACGACCGCCAGATGCCCTTGCGCATGCTGGTCTATCTGACTCGCATCTGGGAGCGCTTCCACAAGCAGAGTTCGGGCGACCTGCCGAGGATCATCCCGGTGTTGATCAGCAACGTTCCAGGGGGATGGGCTGCCCCGCGAGCGTTCGGGGAGCTCTTCGCTCCACATCCAGAGGAGCTCTCCGACCTCGAGCGATTCACCCCGGACTTCGACCTCGTCATCTTGGACCTCGCCCACCTCAGTAACGATGACATCAAGGCTCGAGCGCTGGCGGTGTTCCCGACTCTGGCGCTGTGGATTCTCCGAGACGGCCGCGATATGAAGGAAGTGATGGAGAACTTGGCGGAGTGGGCCCAAGCGCTCCACGAGGCGGCACGAACGCCAGACGGGATGGAGGCGCTAACGGTGGTGTTTCGCTACCTCGCGCTGGTCAGCGACGGGTTTTCCTGGTCCGAGTTCCGTGCAAAACTCCATGAAGTGGCCCCCGAGGCCGAAGAAGCAGTCATGACGATCGCCGAGCAACTGATCGCACAAGGGGAAGCCAAGGGCCGCGTCGAGGGTCAGGTCAGCCTGCTGACCAAGCTGCTCACGCTCAAGTTCGGCGAGATCCCTCCCCATCGCCGGACACGCATGGAGAGCGCCAGCCTCGCCGAGCTCGACGTCTGGGCCGAGCGAGTGCTCTCGGCTACGACCCTCGACGAGGTGTTCGCCGAGTAGCGACTAGGTCGTCACTCACCGCTCGTCGACCAGCTCCCGAGCAATGATCATCCGCTGAATCTCGTTGGCCCCTTCATAGATGCGAGTGATGCGAGCGTCACGATAGAGCCGCTCGATCAGGTACTCCTCCGAATATCCATACCCGCCGTGCAGCTGCAGCATGCGATCGACCACCCGCCCACACGCCTCGGTCGCGCAGAGCTTGGCCATGCTGCCCTCGAGCGCCGCACGATCGCCGCGATCGAGCAAGCGAGCGGCCCGGAGCGTCAGCAGCCAGGCTTGATCGAGATCGCAGCGACTGTCGGCGATCGCAAAGCGCGACGCTTGGAAGTCGGCGATCCGTTGGCTGAAGGCCCGCCGCTCGCACGCGTGCTCGACCCCCGCAGCGAACGCAGCCTCTGCGATCCCGAGCGCCTGCGCGGCGATCCCGACTCGACCCGCACCGAGGGCCTCGAGCGCGAGCCCGTAGCCGTGGCTGGGCGGCCCGATGCGGTGGCTATCGGGCACCCGACAGGCGTCGAAGTGGAGCGCGACGGTGCCCGAGCTGCGCAAGCCCATCTTGCCCTCGTCCTTGCCGATCTCGAGCCCGGCAGTGCCTCGCTCGACCACGAAGCAGCCGACCCCGCGCGTGCCTGCGGATGCGTCGGTCCGCGCGAATACCAAGAAGATGCCCGCATGCGCGCCGCTGGTGATCCAGTTCTTGGCGCCGTCGATCACCCATTCGTCGCCCTCGCTACGGGCCGTCGTCTTGAGGGCCGCGGCGTCACTGCCCGCGCCGGGCTCGGTCAGCGCGAAGCTGGCCGGACCGAGCTGGCCCGAGGCGAAGGGCCGCAAGAAGCGCTCGCGCTGCTCTTCGTTCGCGTGGGCGTTCAGGATATTGCCGACGAGGTTGCTCGACGCGAGGATCACCGCGATCGAAGCACAGGCCTGGGCGATCGCCTGCATGGCCAGCGCGTAGGCGGTGTTGTCGGCCCCCGCACCACCGTCCTCGGGCGAGACCTTCATGGCCAGTAGGCCCATCTCGGCCAGCTCACGGACCAGGGGGAGCGGATACTCGCGGGTTCGATCTCGCTCGACCGCCCCCGGGGCGACTCGCTCGCGCGCGAAGCTCAACGCCGCCTCGCGCATCGCCAGCTGCTCGTCCGAGAAGTCGAAGCCGAGGCGCGAGAGATCGAAGTGGTGGCTGGGCATGCCGCATCCTAGAGCGCGGCACCGTGAGCTGCCAGGCCCTCAGTAAGCCTCGACGATCCCCTCGGCGATCGCGTAGCCCTGCCGCCCGCAGGGATCGGTGACGGTCACCTCGAGCCGGCCCTGGCCGCCTGTGCTGTATCCGTAGGCGAGCACCAACATGCGCGTCTGCTCGAACCAGCCCTCTTCGGTGACCGTCATCGTGGTCTCGTCCGGCACCAGGCGACGCGTATTGTCGACTTGCCAGCTCGAGGGGTCACTGCAATCGTCCACGCTGCAATAGGAGAGCGTGATGTCGACCTGCAGCTTTGGATAGTCGGTCGCGGGGTTGAGCACCCGCACGGCCGACCAGACGTGCTGACCGCCTTGAAATCCAAAGTAGAGATGCGGGGCCTCGCCCTCGCCGAGCGGTCGGAACTCGGTCTCGCCTTCGCCGAGCGCCAGCTCGAGCGGGCCAGTCAGGGAGCAGGATGGATCGAACTCGAACTCGTCCTCGTTGCTCTCGCAGCCGAGCACGTCGTCCTCGCAAGGCGAACCGCCGCCCTCTTCGCCCGGAAACAGGAAGGGGCAGCCGAGCATCGGCACGGTGACGACGAGCAGTGGCAGGGTAGTCGCTAACGGACGCATGCGCGGCAGGATAGCGCGCACTCGTCGACGACGCGACGCGACAGAGTCCCAAGTCCCCGACCGCACGAACGCGCGTGCGGACGAACGCAGCCGCGCTCGTCCGCACACGGGCTCACTCGCAGGTCAGGGACAGGCTTCGACTGGCTCGTCCGGCGGGTCGCACTGCTCGAAGCCCTCCGGTCCGCAAGTGTCCGGCACCTGGAACTGCGCGTTGTTGCTGCAGAACCAGGTGATCGCGTCACCGCAGCCCTGCGCCGGGATGCAGCCGATGAACTCCGACGGCTCGAGGCAAGGCGCGTCGGGACCGTTGGTCTTGAGCTTGGCGCCGTTGACCGACTGGCACGCCGGGTTGGCGTCGCACTCTTCCGCAGTCTCGAGGTCCGGACAGATCGCGCCCTCGGTCTCGCCCATCGTGTCCGTCACGTCGGTGGTGTCGCCGGTGTCGGGTGCATCACCGGTATCGGGCACATCGCCGGTGTCGGGCACGTCGCCAGTGTCCGCGCTCTCGGTGCCGACGTCCGTGCCGGACTCGGATTCGGACTCGGTGCCGGACTCGGACTCGGTGCCCGCCTCGTCGCCCGTTTCGCCTTGCTCTTCCTGGCCCTTGTCGTCACCGCAAGCGGCAAGCGCGAGCGTCGAGATCAGAGCCAGGGTCAGAGTCGAGGCGAGCCGCAAAACACTTCCACGTTGGGGGGTTATCGAGAGCATGTCGTCACGGTACCGGCAATCGGGGACTCGTCACAATCAATTGGGACAATCACCCGAAGTGCGATCCCGCGAGCGCGAAGCGTCGCGCGGTCTTGGAATCCCCGCTGGTGGCTCGGTCCAGTGGCTCGGTCCAAAGCTCGGGAAGTTCGGAAACCTTCAGCCGCGGGCACGCGCCACGATCGTTCGTGCGCGCGACTCGACTGCCGTCCAATCGCGGGCGGCCATGTCTTGCGGCACGAACAGATTGGCCACGAAGCCCGCCGCCCAAGCGCCCGCCGCAAACCAAGCGTCCATGCCCTCGGGTCCCTCGACGAAGACCCCGTTGGTCGGCACGACCTTGAGGAAGGGCAGCGGCCCCATCACCGAGCGAAGCCAAGCCGGTCCACCCGCAGGCGCGGGGAACAGCTTGCACAGCTGCGCCCCGGCTCGGTGCGCGCGAAGCATCTCGGTTGGGGTGTGGGTGCCGGGCATCGCCGCGACCCCGAGCGCTCCTGCGGCCGCGATCACTGCCTCGTCGACGACCGGCGAGACCAAGAAGCGGGCCCCAGCCGCCACCGCGCGGCGAGCCTGCTCGACCTCCAGCACCGTACCCGCGCCGACGAGCACGCCCTCGCGGCGCGAGAACTCCTCGATCAGCTCGAACACGCCAGGGATCGTCAAGGTGAACTCGACGATCCGAAAGCCACCACGCAGCGCGGCGTCCATCGCCTCGGCGGCCTTGAGCTGATCGTCGGTGCGGAGGATCGCGGACACGCGCTCGCGCCGAAACTCTTGGACGAACTCCTCTGGAGTCACGCTCGGAGCATACGCCCCGGCGAGCACGCTTCCAGTCGCTCGGCAAGTAGGAGGCAGCGCACTGGCCGAGCACTCGGCCAGTGGCCGACCGCTCGGCCACCTGGCGCGGCCAAGCGACCTGCAAGCGCGCGACTTCATGGCGTTTAGGGCTGGCACGCGTCCTGAACACCTCTCGCGCATGCACCTCGAGCTCGTCCCCGATCCACCCTCCGACGACGATCCCACCACGCCGCTGCTCGCACGACGCCGCCGTCCTCGCGCGCCGCACGAGCGGCCACGCGAGCGCATGCTGCTCTACGGTCCCTCGGTGTTGGCCGACGCCGAGTTGATCGCGCTGCTGCTCGGGGGCGGACGAGCGTGCCAACGCGCGCAGCTGCTGCTCGAGCAGGTCGGGGGGCTCGCGGGGCTCTCGCAAGCATGTCCGCACGAGCTGCTCGAGGTGCCTGGGATCGGGGACGCCGGAGCGACGGCCCTCGCCGCGGCGGTCGAGCTCAAGCGTCGGATCGATCGCCTCGATCTACCTTGGGGAGCTCGCCTGCGTACTCCTCGTGAGGCCGAGACCTTCTTGCGCTCGCTCCTGCAAGGCGCCGCGCAGGAGCACTTCGTGGTGATCGGCCTCGACGTTCGCCAGCGCGTGCGCCTGGTTCGGACCGTCGGGGTTGGCTCGCTCGCGCGGGTCGAGGTCCACCCGCGGGAGGTCTTTCGGCCTCTGCTCCGGGCGGGCATGCACAGCTGCATCATCGTGCACAACCACCCGAGCGGCGACGCGCGACCGAGCGCGTCGGACATCGATCTCACCCACCGCATGGTCAAGATCGGCATGTTCCTGGGCGTGCCGGTGCTCGACCACGTGGTCATCAGCGACCGTGGCTTCGTGTCGCTGGCCGAGGCTGGGTTGATGGATCCCGACGGCGACCTCGACTTCGACGAGGCGCTCGGGGTTGCCGAGTGCGTAGTCGAGCACGATCCGTCGACGTCGTAGCGCGGGCGTGGTGCGAGGCGACGTTGCAGGCCACGACGGCCGCACGTCGCCACGCACTCTCGCGCTTGCAAGCGCATGGATTCATTGGTCTTTTTCACCCGAGTCGCTTGGCTCGGATCTCGTATTCGGGTCCGGGCGACACTCGACCCCCGCTCGAAGGAACCGACGACCATGGCTCGCATGCACACCCTGTCCTCCTTGCTCACCACCGGCACCCTCGGCGCGACGATGCTCGCGCTGACCTCGACCACCGGCTGTCTGTTCGGCGGTTATGACGGAGTGTTCATCGAGGCCGAGGACGTGACCCTCGACGTGCCCGAGTTCGCCGACGCGTTCCGGGCCGAGGGCGAGATCCGGGGTGACGCGTGGTGGGTGATCAACCAGACGGCGACCGAGGTGAACGGCTGGGTCACCGCGGTGGTCGAGACCACCGGCTACGT
>CBFGLP010000656.1:0-7044 GCA_965649595.1 uncultured Myxococcales bacterium
ACGTGGTCTTCGATCACGTGCTGTTCCCCGGCACTGGCTTCCTCGATCTGGCCTTGGCCGCCGCGGTTCACGTCGGAGCCGCGCGAGTGGAGGAGCTGACGCTCGCGGCACCGCTGGCGTTGAGCCGCGACGAGGCGAGGGTGCTGCAGCTCTCGGTCTCGGCGCCCGATCCAGAGGGCGGTCGCCGGTTCGTCGTTCACTCGCGCCTCGCTGGTGCGGGTGACGAGGGGCCGTGGACCGCACACGCCTCGGGTCTGCTGGTCACGGCAGCCGAGCGAGCGAGCTTCGAGCTCGCCGAGTGGCCACCGCGTGGCGCCGAAGCGATCGCGCTCGACGGACTCTACTCGCGCTTGGCTGACACGGGCCTTGTCTATGGACCGGTCTTTCAGGGCCTGGTCGGGGCGTGGGCGCTCGGGGACCAGCGCTTCGCGGAGGTGCGACTGCCCGAGGGCAGCGACGTGGAAGGTCATGTCCTGCACCCAGCGCTGTTGGACGCGGCGCTGCACGTGCTGGCGCTCGACGGGGCCGCGGAGGGCGTGGCTCTGCCCTTCGCTTGGTCGGGCGTGACGTTGGCGGCCACGGGCGCGAGCTCGCTGCGGGTCCGCTTCGCGCCGGCGCAGAGCGGGGGCGCGTACACGCTGGAGATCGCCGACGCTTCGGGGCAGCCGGTCGCGAGCGTCGACGCGCTGCTGACTCGGCCGGCGTCGGCCGAGGCGATCCGGACCAGCCTCCAACACGGCGTCGAGGATCTGTATCGGCTCGAGTGGAAGCCGGCGACCCGGCTAGAGCCGCTCGCGGGCGCTCGGGTGGTCGTCGGAACCGAGCGAGCGCTCGCCGAGGCGATCGGGGCGGAGCTGGTCGACGAGCTCGACGCGCTGCGGGAGGTCCCGCGGGTCGTGGTGCTGCCCTGTTGGTCGGTGGGCGCCGAGCCACTCGCGGCGACGCTGCGGGCGTTCGAGCTCTTGCGGCGCTGGCTGAGCGACGAGCGAATGACCGACACGCGCTTGGTCGTGCTGACGCGGCGGGCGATCGCTGCCGGTCCCGACGAGGACGTGCTGGATCTCGGGCACGCGCCGGTTTGGGGCTTGGTCCGCACCGCGCGGTCGGAGCAGCCCGAGCGCGGGTTCGTGTTGGCCGACCTCGACGACGCCGAGGCCTCGATGGGGGCGTTGGCGACCGCGCTGGGCTCGGGCGAAGCGGAGCTGGCGATTCGTGGCGGCAAGGTGTTGGTGCCACGCTTGGCGCGGGCGAGCGCGAGCCCGAGCAGCCTCGCGTGGACCAGCGAAGGGACGGTGCTGCTCACGGGGGCGACGGGGTCGCTCGGCCAGTTGTTCGCCCGGCACCTCGTCACCGTGCATGGGGTTCGTCGGCTGTTGTTGACCTCGCGGCAGGGCATCGAGGCCGAGGGCGCGCGCGCGTTGGTCAACGAGCTCGAGGCCAGCGGGGCGGCGGTCAGCCTGGTCGCTTGCGACGTCGCGGAGCGTGACGCGGTCGAGCGCTTGCTCGCGGGGATTCCGGCCGAGCACCCCTTGATCGCCGTCGTGCACGTGGCGGGCGTGTTGGCAGACGGGACGCTGGCGTCGCTCGACGCCGAGCGCTTCGCTCGGGTGTTCCGAGCCAAGGTCGACGCGGCTCGGCACCTGCACGAGCTGACTGCCGGGCTCCCGCTGGCAGCGTTCGTGCTCTTCTCGTCGGTCGCGGGCGTGCTGGGATCGGCGGGCCAGGCCAACTACGCAGCGGCGAACGTGTACCTCGACGCGCTGTGTGCCCATCGTCGGGCGCTGGGGTTGCCGGGAATCAGCTTGGCGTGGGGGCCTTGGGGCGAGTCGGGCATGGCAGCGCGGCTGTCCGAGGCGGACCGCCAACGGATCGCTCGCAGCGGGATGCCGCCGCTGAGCCTCGCGCGCGGGCTCGAGCTCTTCGACGCGGCGCTGCAGTCGAGCGAGGCGCTGCTGGTGCCGGTCGAGCTCGATGACAAGGTCCTGGCCGGCCAGGGCGAGCGCTTGCCAGCGCCGCTGCGCGGCTTGGTCCGCGTGGCCCCGCGGCGAGCGGCCGCGCAGGCGGCTTCGTCGTCGCTCGGCGAGCGGCTGGCGAGGCTGAACGAGCGCGAGCGCGAGCGCGAGCTCTTGGAGCTCGTGCGAGGACAAGCGGCCGCAGTGCTGGGCTTGTCGGATGCGGGCGCGCTCGAGCCGGACCAGCCGCTGCAAGAGCTGGGGCTGGACTCGCTGATGGCGGTCGAGCTGCGCAATCGCTTGCAGACGATCACGGACCAGCGGCTGCCGGCCACGCTCTTGTTCGACTATCCGAGCGCGCGGGCGCTGAGCCGGATGCTGCTCGAGCTGCTGGTCGGCACGCTCGACGACGCGGTCGAGGTGGTGCGCGAGGACAAGGAGCTCGACGAGCCGATCGCGATCGTGGCGATGGCCTGCCGCTATCCGGGCGGGGTCGACCGCCCCGAGGCGCTGTGGGAGCTCGTCAGCGAAGGCCGTGATGCGATCTCTGGCTTCCCGGTCGATCGTGGCTGGGCGGAGGATCTCTACGATCCCGATCCCGAGGCCGCGGGCAAGTCGCTGACGCGAGAAGGTGGGTTCTTGCACGAGGCGGCGCACTTCGATCCCGGCCCCTTCGGCATGAGCCCGCGCGAGGCGGTGTCCGTCGATCCGCAGCAACGCTTGCTGCTCGAGACCGCGTGGGAGGCGTTCGAGCGGGCAGGGTTGGCTCCTGGCTCGATGCGCGGCTCGGCGACCGGCGTGTTCGTCGGGATCATGTACAACGACTACGCCTCGCGGCTGGCCGGCTCGCCGGAGTCGCTCGACGGCTACCTCGGGATCGGCAGCTCGCCCTCGGTCGCGTCGGGTCGGATCTCGTACACCTTGGGCTTGGAGGGGCCGGCGGTGACGGTGGACACCGCGTGCAGCTCGTCGCTGGTCGCCTTGCACATGGCCGCGCAGGCGCTGCGCAACCATGAGTGCGAGCTGGCGCTCGCGGGCGGGGCGACGATCATGGCCACCCCGACCACCTTCATCGAGTTCAGCCGCCAGCGAGGGCTGGCAGCCGACGGTCGGTGCAAGGCGTTCTCGGCCGCGGCCGACGGGGTCGGCTGGGGCGAGGGCGTCGGCATGCTGTTGCTCGAGCGCTTGTCCGACGCGAAGGCCAATGGGCACCCGATCTTGGCGGTGGTGCGCGGCTCGGCGCTGAACCAGGATGGTCGGAGCCAGGGCCTGACGGCGCCGAACGGGCCGGCGCAGCAGCGAGTGATCCGAGCCGCCCTGGCAGCGGCGCGGGTCGACGCGTCGGACATCGACGTGGTCGAGGCGCACGGGACCGGGACGCGGTTGGGCGATCCGATCGAGGCGCAGGCCCTGCTGGCGACCTATGGTCGGTCGCACACGCCGGAGCGACCGCTGCGTTTGGGCTCGATCAAGTCGAACATCGGGCACACGCAGGCGGCGGCTGGGGTCGCGGGGATCATCAAGATGGTGCTGGCGATGCAGCACGGGCTGCTGCCGCGCACGCTACATGCCGATGAAGCGTCGCCGCACGTGGACTGGTCGGAGGGGACGGTTCGGCTGCTGAGCGAGCCAATCGCGTGGGAGGTGGAAGGCCGACCGCGACGGGCCGCGGTCTCGTCGTTCGGGATCTCGGGCACCAACGCGCACGTGATCCTCGAGCAGGCACCGCCCGCGCCGCCCGAGCTCGAGCCCGTGTCCGCCGAGCCCGAGCCAACTTGCCTGGTGCTCTCCGCCCACACCGAGGCCGCGCTTCGCAGTCAGGCCGAGCGCCTGCTCGATCACCTCGCCGCGCGACCGAACGAGCGCCTCGTCGACGTCGGGTTCTCGCTCGCCACTGGTCGCTCGGCGCTCGCCCAGCGCACGGTGGTGGTCGCCCACGACGGGGATGAGGCTCGCGCAGCCCTCGACGCCCTCGCTCGTGGATCGCTGACGCCAAACCTTGTCCGTGGGGTCGCGAACGTCGACGGCAAGCTGGTGTTCGTGTTCCCCGGCCAAGGCTCGCAGTGGCCGGACATGGCCCGCGCGCTGCTCGACCGGTCGACGGTGTTCCGCGAGCAGATCGATGCGTGCGACGCAGCCCTCGCGCCGCACACCGACTGGTCGTTGCTCGCGGTCCTGCGCCAGGATCCAGGCGCCGCGTCGCTCGAGCGCGTCGACGTCGTCCAGCCCGTGCTGTTCGCCGTGATGGTCTCGCTCGCGGCGCTGTGGCGCTCGCTGGGCGTCGAGCCCGACGCGGTGATCGGTCACAGCCAAGGCGAGATCGCGGCGGCCTACGTCGCCGGCATCCTGACGCTCGAAGACGCCGCCAAGGTCGTCGCGCTACGCAGCCGCGTGATCACCAAGCTCTCGGGGGCTGGTGCGATGGCGGCGGTGTCGTTGTCGGCGGCCGAGCTGGCGCCATGGCTCACCCCCCATGCTGATGCGCTCGCGCTCGCGGTCGACAACGGCCCGGCTTCGACGGTCGTGTCCGGCGAGCCCGCGGCGGTCGACGAGCTCGTCGCTCGGCTCGAGGCCGCCGGCGTCTTTGCTCGCAAGGTCAAGGTCGACTACGCGTCGCACTGTCCTCAGATCGAGGCGATCCGGACCGACCTCCTGGCGGCGCTGACCGACGTGAGGCCGCGCCAGGGCACGATCCCGATGGTCTCCACCGTCGACGTCGGGATCGTCGATGGTGCGACCCTCGACGCGAGCTACTGGTATCGCAACCTGCGTCAGACCGTTCGCTTCGCCGACGCGACCTCGCTGCTCTTGCGGGCCAACCATCGCTTCTTCATCGAGGTCAGCGCGCACCCAGTGCTGCCGGTCGCGCTCGCCGGGTTGCTCGACGGGGCCGGCCTCAACGGCGCAGTGATCCCGACCTTGCGGCGGCAGGAGGGCGGCCTCGACCGCGTGCTGCTCTCGCTCGGCGAGCTGCATTGTCGCGGTCATCAGGTCGATTGGGCCAGCCGCTTCGCTGGTCGCAAGCCGCGTCGCGTCGACCTGCCGACCTATGGGTTCCAGCGCCAGCGCTTTTGGCTCGACGCGCCGACCAAGCCGACCCTCGCGATATCCGGTCGGGCGCAGCGCGAGGGTGGACACCCCTTCGTGGGCCAGGGCTTCAGCATGTCTGGCCCCGAGGGCGTGCGCTACTGGGAGCGCGAGCTCTCGCTGGAGCGCTTGCCCTGGCTCGCCGATCACCGCGTCGAGGATGCGTGCCTGTTCCCCGGCGCCGGCTTCGTCGAGGTCATGCTCGCGGCCGCGCGCGAGGGCAGCCACGCCGACGCGCTGACGCTCGAGCAGGTCCACTTTGATCGGGCCTTGACGCTCGCGCCCGAGGCCCCCGTCGAGGTCCAAGTCGTGGCGACCGAGGCAGGCCCGGGCGCGTGGTCGCTGCTGATCTCGCAGAGTGTCGCGGGGAGCTGGCAAGCGCTCTCCCACGCGCACGCCAAGCGGGCCACGAACGAGCGTGGCGAGCTCGAGGCAGGGACACTCGACCGAGCCCGAGCCGAGCACGGCACGACGCTCGACATCGAGGCCGCCTACGAGTCGCTCGCGGCGATCGGCCTGAATTACGGGCCGGCCTTCCGCGCCGTGCAGCAGGGTTGGCGAAGCGCGGACGGCCGCAGCGTCCTGGGTCAGCTCTCGCTCCCGAGCGCGGCCGCGTCGAGCATGGGCTTTTGTCTCCACCCGGTGCTGCTCGACGGCTGCTTCCACCTCGCGGGCATGCTCGCGCTCGAGACGGCGAGCGGCCCGGTCGTGCCGGTCTTGATCGAGCGCTTGCAGCTGCTCGAGCCGATCGAGGGCGGCTCGGTCTGGTGCCGGGTGAAGCTCGACGCTCCCACGGCCGAGGGCATGATCTCGACCTCGTTCGAGCTGTGGAGCGCCGAGGGTCGCTTGCTCTGCCGGATCGATGGGCTGCGCTCGAAGGCCCTCGCGACGACCTCGTCGAGCGAGGATTCGTGGGCCAACGTGCTGATGGGCATCGACTGGCGCGAGGTCGTCGAATTGCCCGAGCCGATGCCCGGTCGCTACTTGGTGCTGGGCGATCGCCAGGGCATAGCGACATCGCTCGGCGCAGCGCTCGAGGCCGCGGGGGCGACCGTCACCTTGACCCTCGGGGTCGATGGCAAGTCGCGTCCGGCGATCACTCGCGCCTTGCAGGCGGCCTTGCGCGAGGACCAGCCACTGCGCGGAGTCGTCGCGCTGTGGAACCTCGATGTCCCCTCGCTCGACGAGGCGCCTGCGTCGGCGACCGTCGGCGAGGCCGGATGGGCCGGCGCGTTGAACCTGTTGCTCGCGCTGCGCGACCAAGCGCTGCGCGACCCACCTCGCCTCGTGTTCGTCACGCACCGCGCCCAGGCGCTACGGCAGGGCGACGCGGTCCGGCCCGAGCAGGCTCCGCTATGGGGGCTGGTCGGGACGCTGCGCTCCGAGCACGCCGAGTACCGGCCGATGCGGATCGATCTCGGCGATCCGAGCAGCCTCGACGAGCTTCGCTCGCTCGCTGCGTTCGCCGTCTCGGACAGCGACGAGGATCAAATCCTGGTTCGTGGGGAGCGGCGCCACGTCGCTCGCTTCGAGCGCGTGACGATGCCGGAGTCGGCCCGCTACCGCATGCAGGCCGCGAACGAGCTCCCCTATCGGCTCGAGGTCACTCAACCGGGCACCCTCGATTCGGTCCGGCTCATCGGGTTCGAGCGCCGCGCTCCAGGGCGCGGTGAGGTCGAGATCGCGATCGAGGCCGCCGGAATCAATTTCCGCGACGTGCTGCTCGCCGCCGGCGTCATCCCACCGGCGGTGAAGGGCGATCGAGTTCAGCTCGGCTTCGAGTGTGCTGGTCGGGTCGTCCGAGTCGGCTCCGAGGTTGTCGGCCTCGAGGTCGGATGGGCCACGTGCGCCTGCAGTCGGACTGATCCAGCTCGCATCAGCTCGCACGCGTGAGCGCGTGGCCGAACATGCGCGCGGCCAGGAGTGCGGCGGCTTCCCGCTCGTCGGTGAGGCTTCCGGCCTCGTGCAGCGCTCGGGCACCCTCGGCGAACCAGCGCGCGAGCGC
>CBFGLP010000657.1:0-3654 GCA_965649595.1 uncultured Myxococcales bacterium
GGTCTCGATTCCGAATCAATCGCTCACCGTCGAGCCGAGCGGTGAATCGACCGTCGAGATTGCCACGATCGTCGAGCTTTAATCCCTGTCCCGGCAAAGCCGTGCCGGGTCCTCCACCCTCACGGCAGACTGATTTCTCGGCCGCTCCGCGGCCTTCCCTGATTGAGGTGAGTCCTTCGATCGCACGGCTAGGCGGTGCTTCGGCGAACTTGCGGAGAATTGGACTTGCCCGGTTGAGTCCAAACTCAACCGAGCACAGCCATCAGGCCCGCCCTTGGCGCTCGCACAGGAAGCGGATGAAGTCGTTGCGGGACTTCACGCCGAGCTTGCCGAAGCCCGCAGCGAGCAGCTGACGGACGCGTGAGTACGACACGTCCATCGCCTCGGCGATCTGACGATCGCGTCGGCCGATGCCGACCAGCGCGAGCGCTTCAGCCTGGCGATCGGTGAGACCGAACTCGCGGGCGAGCGCCTGGACCTGCTCGCGCGGTGACCGGCTCGGCTGGACCGTTCCGGGCTCGAGGTCGGCGACCAGCGCTTCGGCGACGACCTCGGCCTCGGCCTCGCTCGCGGATCCATTGATGTCGTCAGGCTGGATCCACGCCCGCATCTCGCGGCTGCGCTCGAGCGCCTTGGCGATCTCGCTCGACAAGCGCCGCGCGGACACCGGCTTGCGCAGGAAACCTGCTACGCCAACAGCCGCTGCACGACGAGCCCACTCGACTTCGTCGTGACCGGTGAGCACCAACGATACGCACGGGATCGTGCGCGAGCGGAGGAACTCGACCAGGTCGAGTCCATTGCCGTCAGGCAACTCGAGATCGAGGATCGCGAGGTCGAACACCTCGTCCTCGTTGCGCGCCGAGGCTGTCGCGCTGCCGAGGTCGGGCTTCGCCACGACTCGGCAACCGAGTTGCTCGAGACAGTCGGTCAGGGCGTCCCCTACCGCTTGCTCGTCTTCGACGAGCAACACGCGGGGGCGAGCGCTCCTCGTCTTCCCATTGGCCGCGAGTTCGGTGTGCATGGTGATCCCACCATACACAAGAGTCGCGACTGAGCATCGATCCTTGGGACGATTTGGTGTCGATTCGGAACGAATTCTGAAATCTTGCTGCTGGAGCCTTCAATTGCCCGAGGTCCAGTGTTTAGTGGCCCTTTGCGCGCACTATGAAGAGCATGATGGCACAATTTGGTAATCGATTCGACTGTCCGTCGGTGCAAGACGCGAGCACGGCTCACGGGCCGGTTCGATGGAAACGCACGGCTGTATCCATGAACTGCGACGCTCGGCAGGGTTACCCGGCGATCCCGGCGAATCGCCGAGACCGGATCCGGCAACGCGTCGACGTGGCGATCGAGCAGAGATCATCGCTGCCTGATCGCTCGCACTCGCGAAGTTATCGAAGCAAGCGACCATGCTTCGCGATGATCATCGAAGCAATCGCGCCATCATGACTCTCGTACGATCTCGAGTGTCCGATGTGGTGCGATCTCGGGACACGCATCGCGATCGCTTCGATCTCGTCTGCTCGCGCAGCATCGCGCGCGAGCTCGGGCGACGAGGTGTTAGAGTGTCTCGGTGACCGCGGACGCCGACGCGCAGCTCGAGCTCGAGGCGAGGATCCGACAGCTCGACGAGCGCATCGCCGAGTGTCTGCAACGAGCCCGCGAGCCAATCCGCGGGGCCGGCGAGCTATTGGAGCCCGTGGATCTCGACGCGAGCGAGGCCCGGATCGCCGCCGCGGAGCAGAGCGCAGCGCTGCAGGCCCAGCGCTGCGCCGACCTCGAAGATCGACTCCAGCGCTCGTCGGACTCGCTCGCGCAGGAGCGCCGCGCACGTCGAACGCTCGAGGAGCAGCTCGAGCACGCCCGAGAAGTGCTCGCGCAAGAGAGCACGGCTCGACGCGCAGCCGAGGACCAAGCACGGCGCGCGAGCTCGACCGCGGCCAGCTCGACATCTTCGAGCTCGACCGCGGCGGGCTCCGACGCGCTCGGAGAGCAATTCCAAGCCGTCCTGCTGGAGATCGATAGGTTGACGCTCGAGCGCGACAACCTGCGCCGCTCGGCCAACGAGTGGCGGGACAAGGCCCGAAGCCGCGAGCGCGAGCGCGACGAGCTGCGCGAGCGTGCCGACCGAGCCGAGCAGCAGCTCGCCGACCTGCGCGCGCGGGACGAGCAGCAACAGCGAAGGCTCGGAGAGCTCGAGCGCCAGGTCGCCGCTCAACAGCGGGAGATCCAGCAGGCCGAGCGCCGTGCAGCCCACCTGCGACGTCACCTCGGCTAGCGGGTTAACGAGCCAGCCATTCGATCGCCTCGTCGACGGAGTCGAACGCGCGGACCTCGAGCTTGCGCGAGAGCGCTCGCATGTTGATGCCGATCCGCTCCATCGTCGGCAGCCCGACGAACGCGACCCGCTCGAACAGACGAGCCGCCTCGATCCAGTGCCGGAAGATGCCCTCGACGTCCTCGCGCGCCTCGGACAGGCTGCGGCGATCGATCAACACCCGCCGTACGCGATGGCGCTCCATCGCCTGGTCAACCGCCATGAACAGCGAGCGAGCGTCGCGGGGCTGACAGTCGGCTCGTACGCGGGCATGCACGAAACCGTCGCGGACGGTGACCGCCTGATCGAGCGCGAGCGCCATGCCCACAGGCTAGGATCGGGCGGCTGGAGTCGACAAGAAAATCACGCCGAGCGGCCGCGTCGCAGGCCGTCCCTGATTACGCCAGGTAGACGGCCTGGCCGCCGGGCGCGAACGAGCGGCTACTCGGGCAGACAGCCGAACCCGGGGATGCAGGTCAGGGTCTCGCAGCAGTTGTCCATCAGCAGGCTGCAGGCGCCAAGCAGCTCCACGCACTGCTCCACGGTGCAAGCGCTGGTGTTGACCAGGCAGCTCGCGGTGCACGAGAGCGTCCCGCCGTCGAAGCCGAGCGAGATACAGGTTTGGCCGTTGAGGTTGCCGCCGTCGCACGACTCGTTGGCATCGATCGCGCCGTTGCCACAGTTGGGCGGATCGGTGCAGTTGCTCTCGTTGACCTGCGAGCAGTCGGCGGCGCAGCTCAAGCTCCCGCCGACGTAGCCGAGGTCCGTACAGGTCAGGCCGCCGAAGTTGTTGCCGTCGCAGGCCTCGGTCGGGGCCAGCTGGCCGTCGCCGCAGGTCGAGCAGGTGTTGGTGAAGAGCGTGCAGTCGTCGGCGCAGACCAACGTGCCCTGGTCGTAGCCGAAGTCGAGGCAGGTCAGCCCGCCGAGGTCGTTACCATCGCACTCCTCGTCGCCCTGCTTGGTCCCGTCACCACAGACCGCATTCCCGGTGTCGTTGGTCGTGGTCGTGTCGCTCTCACTCTCGCTCGCCGAGTCGCTCTCGCTCGCCGAGTCGCTCTCGTTCGACTCCTCGCCGCTCTCGTCGGCCTCCATCGCCTCGTCGTCCATGTCGTCGCCATTGGTCGACCCGCTCGTGAAGATCGAGTTGTCGCGTCCACCATCCTCGCCGCCCGCACACGCACCGAGCAGCAAGGCGAGCGGGAGCAGGGCACCGAGGTTCGATAGCCGAGTCGACGAAGCCACGGTCGAATCGTGCAGCATTGTTTTAGCCCCCCGCAAGCGTCGTGCACTGGCTTCTTTAGCCCCCCGAAAGCGCCGTGCACTCAGCCACG
>CBFGLP010000658.1:0-5560 GCA_965649595.1 uncultured Myxococcales bacterium
GTCAATCACGGCCGAGGCCGCGAAGCCAGAACGAAGTTGTATCGGGCATACTACGAGCTTCTGGCGACACAGGCATCGGCTGTCAGGGACGTGTTCTGGGTCGTGATGGATTCTTCCGCACCCTGCTAGACAAAAAGGCGATCGGAGGGACTCGTGTCACAATCCCTCCGATCGCAGGTGCGAAGAGCTCGCTTCCGCTCGCGTTCGGCCCTCCGAAGCTCGCGGGGACTCTCCACGCCACTCGGACGTCAGAACAGATGGTTGGGATCACAATCGATTGACGAAGTCGTCCACCTTGCGCTCGGCCTCTTCCTTGCCGATTCCGTAGCGCTCCCGGATCTTGCCAATCAGCTGGTCTCGGCGGCCGCGCGAGGCCTCGAGATCATCATCGGTCAGCTTGCCCCAGGCGGTGCGGATCTTGCCCTTCATCTTGTCCCAGTTGGCTTCGACCTGATTCCAGTTCATCGTGTGTCCTTTCGGCGGCCGCTCGGGCCGGTTGGGTTGACTGATGGAAAGACAATGGACCAAGCGCGGCGCAAATCAGATGTCGATGCCGAAGCTGCACTGCAGACCCGCGCCGATCGTGCAGGCCGTGAAATCGTTGCAAGACTCGTCGGCGCAATTCTGGAGATCGTCGACGGCTTCGTTCTGTTCGTCGGCTTGGCAGTCGTTCATGTTGTCGTAGCAGTCTTCACGACAATCATCTTCGACGACCTTGTCGTTGCAGTCTGTGGCCTGCCTGCAATAGGACTTGCACGCGACTTGGACGTCGAGCGGGACCGGATCTCCTTCGCTGTCTTCGACGCAGGCCCCGAGGCCGAGGCCGAGACCGGCAGCGAGGACCAGCGCGAGCGCACGGACCGAGGAGGTGGTTAGGCGCGAGGATTTGGGCATGAGGCGATTCATGGTATCGAGCATGGGAAACCTCGAGTGGTCGAGGGGTTGTCGTCCGCCTGCGATCGAGCAAGCCCCGTGCCACGCGAGTTGCTCGATTGCAGGCTCGCGAATCACTTGGAGCGCGCCGTCGAGGGTGCCGCTTTTCACCGACTGTGCGATCGTGTCACGCTCGAACGAGCTCACTCATGTGAATATTGCGAATCGTTCCAATCGATGGAATCACTCGCCACAAATCGGCTCGAGCTCGACTCAAAAAGATATCGCGAATCCACCTGCGCTCGGGCGCACGTGCAGCTTGGCCAGCGCCCGCTCGGCTCGAGTCGCGCGGATGGCCAAGAGCCCGAGGACCAGGGCGCCGACGCCCACCGCTCCGGTCACGCCGATCATCACGTTGGTGCCGAGGCGCAGGCGCTCGAAGCGTTGGGCCACCTCGGGCGCGGTGATCGGAAAGTCGTCTGGGCACGTGCCTTCGGGATACTCGAAGCAAGTCGCGTTGGCCCAGGGACCGCCCGAGGTGGCGAGCGTCAGACCACCGAGCACGCCGAGCACGATCCCCGCGCCGCCGGTGGTCCCGAGCGCCACCCATGCGCTCGTTCGCAGCGGCTTGGCGGCTCGAGCTCGGCGCACGAGCGCGGGGTCGGGGCGCTCGGACGTGGGCGTCTCGGTCTCGGTCTCGGGCTCTCGGTCGGGCTCCTCGACGTCGGGCACCGGAGGAAGCAAGGCGCGAAGATCGAGCACCAGCGAGTCGCCCGCGGCCAGCGTGTAGCGCTCGCGTCCGCGCAGGCCCGCTTCGTCGACGACCTCGACTTCGATGTCGCCGGGCTGCAGGGGCAGCGGAAAGTCTTCGAGCGTGTGGAGCTCACCAGCGATCCACAGCTGCGCAGGTGGACGCTCGGGGTCGAAGCGCAGGCCCTTGATCACGGCGACCTCGCCGAGCAACTGCTCGATCGCGGCCTCGGCCGCCGCTCGACTCTCGGGATCCGCGGTCGGCTCCTTCAAGTGACGCCGGTAGATCAGGATCGCCTCGACCGGCTCGCCCGCGCTCTCATACGCGAGCGCCGCGTTGAACAGCGCCTCCGGGGTCGGCTTGAGCGCGTAGGAGCGCAAGAACGCATCGGCGGCGCCGAGGAAGTCCTCCGCGCTCGCCAGCTCGATCCCACGTGCGTACCACTGACCGGCCGTCTGCGGACAGGCGGGATCCTCCGCGGGGCACTCGACGACCGGCGCTGGAGCGTCAGCGGAGGGCCGACCCGCGGGATCATCAGCAGGCGGCGCAGCGAGGGCGCTCTGGCAGATCAGCGACGACGCGACGGCGAGCACGATGACGCGTCGAACGTGCCGCCGTGAGGCGCTGTCCGAGCCCACCTGCGGCAGGTGTTCCGCGTCGACCCGCATCACGGCCGCCGCAGCATATCCCCGGCCTGCGGTCGCGCGGGAACGATCACGTCAGCCTTCGTCCTCGGTGAGGAGGCTATCGGGCACCGGGATGAACTTCTTGGGCTTGTCCGAGCCGGTCCGGGGCGGGCTGATCTGCAGGCCCGGCTTCCCGGCCTTGCTGCCGGTCTTGGCCTTGCGCGAGCGGGTGCGGGGAGGCGCGTCCGCGTCGAGCGGGACCAGCCGCTCGGGGAAGTTCTGATCTGCGACAGGGGTGAGGTCGAGGTGGAGCGACTCGTAGCCTGCGAGCTCCAGCTCGACCGCCAGCGGCTCGTCGCCAGCGGCCACGTGGGCGCAGGTCGGGGTCATCTCGGCCTGCTCGACGCCAGCGATCCGCACGGTCGCGCCACCAGGGGTGGTGGAGAAGCACCAGCGGACCATCGACCCGGGCTCGCGCACGGACGCAGGCGAGATCTTGCTCGCGGCCTCGCTCGCGGCCAACGAGGGGACCGGCTCGGCGGGCGCTGCAGGTGCAAGCTCGCTCGGCTCGGCGCGCTCGCCTGCTTCACGCTCGCGCACGAGCGGCTCGAGCACGGCCATCGCGACCACGGCGATCGCGGCTCCGATCATCGGCAGGAGGAGCATCAGGCTCCACTGCGCGAACCGGTTGCCTTGCTGTACGACGGTGATGGTCGGGCTCGATCCGGTCGGCTCGGCGGTCCCGGGGAGGCCGGCGAACGAGACAGCAGGGTTCGAGCCGGTTGGAGACCGGGCGAGGGGGACGGTCTGGTCCCGCTCGCGACCCTGACCCGCGAGCTCGGGTGCGGGCGTGTGATTGCGGAGCTCGCCCGGCTCGGCGGCGACGCGCTGACCGGGGTCCGAGGGTGCCCGTGCGAGGGTCGGATCGATCGCCCCACCTCGAGCCAGCGACGCGAAGGTGTCGAGCTCACCGGTCCGGCGAAGCGCGGCGCGGGCATAGTCGACGCGGGTCCGAAAGAAGCGAGCCATCGCGTTGCCCAGCACCGCGCGTGGCTCGAGCCCGCGGCTCGGACCGTCCTCGCGAAGGTCGAGCGCCAGCCGCGAGAGCCGACGAAGCTCGGACAACATCTGGGCCGCGGACTCGAAGCGCTGCTCTGGCTTGGCTGCGAGCGAGCGGTCGAGCCACGCTTGGAGGCCGGCCAAGAGCTCGGGCTGATCGGTGAGCTCCGGTCGATCCGCCTTCTGCTCGGACGAGCCGACGAAGCCAGCCAGCGACGGGACCTCGCAGGCGATCACCTTCTCGAGCGTCGCGGCTTCGGTCGTGCAGGCGAAGAGCCGCTGCCCGGTGAGCAGCTCCCACGCGATCACTCCGACCGCGAACAGGTCGGTGCGGTGATCGATCCGCCCGCCGCGAGCCTGCTCCGGAGACATATAGGCCAGCTTGCCACGCAGCTCTCCGGTGCGCGTGTTCGAGGTCTTGCCCGCGGCCTTCATGATCCCGAAGTCGCCAACCTTCGCCCACCCGTCGAGGTTGATCAGGATGTTGTGGGGCGAGACGTCGCGGTGCACGAGCTGGAAGGGCCGACCGTCGGCGTCCTCGAGCTCGTGTGCGGCGCCGAGGCCTTCGAGCGTATCGGCGAGCAGCTGCAGGATCACCGGGATCGGCAAGCGCTCGCCCTTCAGCGCGCGCACGAGGGCGGCCAAATTCTCGCCCTCGATGAACTCCATCACCATGTAGTAGAGGCCGTCGTCTTCGCCGAGATCGAGGATCTCGACCACGTGCGGATGGTGAATCCGCGCGGCGATGCGGGCCTCGTCGAGGAACATGCCCACGAACTCCGCCTCGTTGGCGAGGTGTGGGTGAATGATCTTGACCGCGACGACCTTCTCGAAGCCGGCCTTGCCCTTGGCCCGACCGAGATAGACCGTCGCCATGCCGCCGTGGGCGAGCCGGTGGATCAGCTCGTAGCGACCGACCCAGCGTCGCAAGGTCAGCACACCATCTGGCCCTTCGGCCGCGACGCTGTCCATGCCCGCGCCCCTTGGCCCAGATGGGCCGACCAAGCCCGCCTCGAGCCCGTCAGCCGCGGGCGGCTGACGAAGCCCGTCAGCCGCGGACGGCTGACGAAGCCCTTCAGCCCGGACGGGCCTTGGCTCGCTCGGCGGTCCTGCAGGCAGGACCCGGGTGTCTGGCTCGGGCTGCATGGAGACGCGGGTCGCCCCACGAAGGGGCATAGGCCAGTCGAAGAGCTCGGTCATGAGCCTGCGCAGCCACGTCCGAGATCACGTCCACCATACGCGAAAGACATGAGTTGGTCACCGCTGCGAAACTTCTCGCCGCTCAACCGATACGCGCCAACCTCCACGATCTCGGGATCGGGCCCGAAGGGTGAGCTGCGTGGGCTCATCGCGACTCGACATGGAGGTGATCGTCCTGGCATTCACCACGAACCCATCATGGATGAGCGTGGTCGATGGCCGTCGGTGCTTCGGCCGCCACCATCGCACTGGACTGGAGTACCGGCCCTCGGGCATCTGCGCAGATCACGGGTCAGCCTCACCCTGTGGGCTGACGAAGAAAAATCCGGAAATCCCGCAGAAGAGATCTCGGAGATCTTCTCACAATGTTCATAAATCTGTGATCATCCAATACCAGAGATGGGCCGATCACCAAGTTAGAACTGACCCCGCCTACTGAATTTCTGTAATGTTCACGATCACTTGGATCTGGTTATCCACAGGATATTGTGGACGCGCAATAACCGCACCACTACATCTTGTGGAATGGCCCTTGCGTGCTGGATTCCGTTGGCGTAGGAGTCGAAGGGCGGACCGGAGCGAACGAGACATGGCCAAGCGACAAACCCGCCGGAGCATCTCTGTCAAAGGCATCACCTATCAGCGGCTCAAAGACTTCTGCGATGCGACCGGCCGAAGCGTCAGCGGCTATCTAGAGGAAATCATTGCGGAAAAGCTGGATGCGGCGGGTGCTCCGGTGCCGACCGTGATCAAGCCTCGTCCCGAGCGCAAGGCCGACGAAGCCGAGCAGCCCGAGGCCGAAGAGATCGTGAGCCAGCACTTTACCTTCTGAGGGTCCTCCTGCTTGGCGGCCTTTAGCCTGCCGCGGAGGAGCCCCAATAGGAGGTAGATGGGAGGAGCGACCGTTCGGGTGAACCGGCGGTCGCTCTCGCGCTTGGGTTGTCGCGTGTAGGGCTTCGTCGGCCCGTCCGGGCCGAAGGGCTTCGTCGGCCCGTCCGGGCCGAAGGGCGTCGTCGTCCCGTTCGGGCCGAAGGGGACCGCTCCAAGTTCA
>CBFGLP010000659.1:0-3697 GCA_965649595.1 uncultured Myxococcales bacterium
ACGACCTCGACCAGCTCGAGCGCTGGTACGCCCGCTCCAAGCAGGCGCCCAGCGTCGCCGACGTATTCGACTAGCCCGCGCTCGCGGCCGGCTCGGCTGCGGCCGGAGCGGCTGCGGCCGGCTCGACAGGCTCCCCGCATAGCGGCTCGTCCAGGCGCAGATCCTCGGTCCCGTCGATCTGCACCCACGTCGACCCGAGCTTCGCGCTGAGATCGATGATCCTCGACCGCACCTGCTTGGCTAGCCCGTCGGTGGCTGGGACCGGGTGGGGGATCGGCGTCCGCTTGTTCACGGCACTGTGTAGCATCACCCCCGCCATGCAGGGCCGCGCATCACCTTCGCCAGCCTTCCAGGTGGTTCGCAGCACCCCCATCAAGCGGGGCGGCGAGCCGGTGTGCTCGAACAGGAAGTTGCCCATCGAGTAGGCGATCAGCCCGTCCTTGTGCTTCTCGATGCCCTGCAGCACGTGCGCGTGGTGGCCCCACACCATGTCGACGCCGCCCTCGATCAGCTTGCGAGCGACCTTCTGCTGATAGATGTTCGGCATCTCGAGGTACTCGTCGCCCCAGTGGACGGCGACGATGATCAGGTCGTGGTCGGCCCGGGCCGCCTCGACGAGCGGCAGCAGGGTGTCGGGCATGTCGACCAGGTCGATGTAGGGCACCAGCGGCGGATCCTTGCGGACCGGCGTGTTGATCCGGTTGGTGACCGCGAGGAAGCCGATCTTCCAGCCCTTCACCTCGAGCGTCTCGATCCGGTAGAGCGGCTCGTCGGTCCGCGAGGCTCCGATCGGGAAGATGCCCTCCTCGGCGAGGACCTTGGGGCTCTGGCGCTGGCCGTCCTCGCGTAGATCGAAGTAGTGGTTGTTGGCCAGCGACATCACGGTGAACCCGGCCTCGACCAGGTGCTCGACCTCGGCGCGTCCGGCCCCGAACCGGTGCTGCGAGCCGATCGGCGACTTCTCCGGCAGCACCTCGACGACCGGGGTCTCGAGGTTGCCGACGACGACGTCGGCCTGCAGCGCCGCACGGATCTCGTCGAAGGGCCGGTGGCCGTCCTCGATGATCGGGTCGAACACGTTGTTGTCGCGGTAGCGCCCGAAGATCACGTCACCGACGAAGGTCAGCTCGAGCTGCTCGGCCTTGGGCTCGACCACCGGCCCGCCGCCAGCCTCGTTGGGGTAGGCGCGATTGCACTGATCGAGCAGCCACGGGAACTCGCTGTCGCGGTCGCCGAGCAGGATGGTCACGCAGACGGCCGCGGCGACGCTGGTCTCCTTCATGCAGCCGTCGAGGTCGGCCTCGCGGGTGGACTGCAGCTGGGCCATTCGTTCCTGCCGCTGCTCGGCGTCGGCCTCGACCGCGACGTAGAACTCGGCCGCGGCGTCGAGCATCGCCGTGCACGCCGCCCGCTTGTCTTTGGGCAGCTGTTCGGGCATCCGCGGATCGACCCGCTGCTTGAGCTCGCGCGCTTGCTCGTCCCAGTCGGGTTGGTCGTCGGCGCCGCGGGGATCGTTGTTGCCGACCCGAGCCTGCATCGAGTCTGCCTCGGGGGCCGTGCCCCCGTTGTCGCGCAGACAGCCCGAGGTCGCGAGGACGAGCAGAGCGAAGGTCGGGATCGCGGAGCGCCGCCAAGCGGACATCGCCGGGAGGGTAGCCGAGCGTCGGCCGGCAGCCGAATTCGCGTCCCGGAACCGCAAATGGGGCACTCTTGCGGCGCTCCCGCTGCAGAGCCTGCTGTCCGCTCCGCTCGAGGCGCTCGTCCTCCGCCGCCTCACGCCAGCCACGAGAGCACCTGTTCTATGCTTGGGCCCGCACCCAGGCATGAGCACGGACGGATCCGCGGACGAGGTCACACGCCCCATCGATGACGATCGGATGACGAAGTCGAGCATCGGCCATCATCTGTGTCGCATCGCGCTGACCGGCGGACCGGGTGGTGGCAAGACCACCGCCGCGGACATGTTCCGGCGCGAGATCGGAGAGCGCGTCGTGGTCGTGCCCGAGTCGGCGACGATGCTGTTCAGCGGTGGGTTCCCCCGCTGCGACGAGCCCGAGGCACGCAAGGCCGAGCAGCGGGCGATCTTCCACGTTCAGCGCAACATCGAGGATCTCCAGTCGGCCCGCTATCCCAACCGTGTGCTGCTCTGCGACCGCGGGACGGTCGACGGCGCCGCGTACTGGCCGGACACCCCCGAGGACTTCTTCGCCAGCCTCGGGACCTCGCTGGACGAGGAGCTGCTCCGTTACGACGCGGTGATCTTCTTCGAGACCGCGGCGATCGGTAACTTCTCGATCGAGACCGGCAACCCGATGCGGACCGAGAGCAACAGCGAGGCGATCGAGCTCGATCGTCGGCTCCGGGCGCTGTGGCGCAAGCACCCGAACTTCGTGCTGATCCACCACAATCACTCGTTCATGGCCAAGATCTTCGAGGGCATCCACGTGCTCTCGGAGCTGATCCGCCGCTTCGCGAACCACTGCGACTAATCAATGACCGACCTGAGCTTGGGATTCTACGGGGCGACCGAGACGGTCACCGGCTCGAAGTTCTTGCTGACCTGCGCGAACGAGCGGCTGCTGATCGATTGCGGCTTGTTTCAGGGCTACAAGCAGCTGCGCGAGCGTAACTGGCACAGCCTGCCCTTCGCTGCTCGCAACGTCGACGCGGTCGCGTTGACCCACGCCCACATCGATCACTCGGGCGCGTTGCCGCTGCTGAGCAAGCAAGGCTTCAAGGGGGACATCCACGCGACCTCTGGTACCGCTGCGCTGTGTCGGATCCTGTTGCCCGACTCGGCCCACCTCCACGAGGCCGACGCCGAGTATGCGAACCGCAAGGGCTTCTCTCGCCATCGCCCGGCGCTGCCGCTTTACACGGAGCGCGACGCCCAGCGCAGCATCGAACAGCTGGTCACGCACGACTTCGGCGAGCCGTTCACGGTCGGGCGCGAGTTCATGCTGAGCTTCCAGCAGGCCGGGCACATCCTCGGGGCGGCGAGCGTGCACGTGCGGGCCGGCGGCAAGACGATCTTGTTCTCGGGCGATCTCGGGCGCTATCACGATCCGCTGATGTGCCCGCCCGCGCCGCGGCAGCCCTCGGATTATCTGGTGCTCGAGTCGACCTACGGCAACCGTGTCCACGATCGTCAGGATCCTGCCGACGCGCTCGAGCAGGTGCTCGATCGGACGCTCGCGCGCGGTGGGTCGCTGATCGTCCCTGCCTTCGCCGTCGGCCGTACGCAGCAGCTGCTCTGGCTGCTGCGACAGCTGCGTGACGCCGGGCGGATCCCAAACGTACCGATCTATCTCGACAGCCCGATGGCGATCTCGGCGACCGAACTGTTCCGTCGCCACCACAAGACCCACCGGCTCGATCCCCACGAGGTCGAGCGGATGACCTCGGTCGCTCAGTACGTGCGCGAGGTCGCTGACTCCAAGGCGCTCGATCAGCCTGGCGATCCGATGATCCTGATCTCGGCCAGCGGCATGGCCACCGGCGGCCGGATCGTCCATCACCTGAGCCACTTCTTGCCCGACCCGCGAAACACGATCCTCTTGGTCGGCTTTCAAGCGGCGGGGACCCGCGGCGCGAAGCTGCGCGCCGGCGAGCAGACGATCAAGATCCACGGCCAGTGGGTGCCGGTGCGAGCCGAGATCGCCTCGCTCGATATGCTCTCGGCCCACGCCGATCAAGA
>CBFGLP010000660.1:0-2185 GCA_965649595.1 uncultured Myxococcales bacterium
CGACATGACCATCGCGCGCGAGGAGAGCTTCGGGCCGGTGCTGTGCCTGATCGGCTACGAGGACGAGGACGACGCGATCCGGATCGCCAACGACACGATCTATGGCCTATGCGCCTATGTCAGCGCGGGGGACCGTCAGCACGCGGCTCGGCTGGCCCGGCGGATCCGCGCCGGCACCGTCCACTTGAACGGTGCGACGGTCGAGCTCGGCATGCCCTTCGGTGGCTACAAGCAGTCGGGCAACGGGCGGGAATTCGGCCGCTGGGGTCTCGAGGAATTCCTCGAGACCAAGTCGATGCTCGGGGCCGCGGGCTGACTATGACCGCCACCGAGCATCCCTGGCTGTCCGTGTACGCCGAGCTCGGGCTCGACTGGTCGACACCACCGGCGATCCCGGAGCACACGCTCTCGGGCTATATTCGGGCCCACGCGGACCGGTTCCCCGAGCGCGAGGCGTTGGTCTACCTCGGCTCGGCGATCACCTATCGAGAGCTCGATCGGCTGGCCGATCGCTTCGCGAAGGTTCTCGTCGCGCTCGGTTGTCAGCGCGGCGACGTGCTCGGCGTGCACATGCCCAACACGCCGCAGTACGTGGTCGCGTTCGTTGCCGCCGCGCGGCTGGGCCTGGTCACGACCAGCCTCTCGCCGCTCGCGACCTCGCCGGAGCTGCGGCATCAAGCCCGTGACGCGGGCATCAAGGTGATCCTGACCCTCGCGCCGCTGCTCGAGGCCTCGCTCGCACCGGCGCTGGCCGAGATTCCATCGCTGACCCACGTGTTGATCAGCGGAGCCCAGGATCTGGCCGGAGGAGAGCCGCTGGTTCGCCAACCGAGTCGTCGCGGCGCTGTCGAGATCCGGGCGCTGGCGTTGGCGCTCGCCGAGCAGGGCGACGCGCCGGTCGCTGACGCTGGCGACATCGATCAGATCCTCTACGTCCAGTACACCGGCGGGACGACCGGGCTGCCGAAGGGCGCGCAGCTGTCCTCGCGCAACCTGTTCATCAACAACGCTCAGGCCGACGTGTTCTACGGCTATCGGGTCGGCGAGGAGGTCGTGGCCTCGGCGTTTCCGCTCTTTCACATTGGCGGCGCGGCCGTGCTGTTCAACGCCCTGCGGACGGCCTCGACCTTCATCTTGGTGCCGGACCCTCGCAACCTCGATCTGATCTGCGCCGAGATGCAGCGGCGGACCACGACGGTCATTGCCGCGGTCCCGGCCCTCTATCAGATGCTGATCGCACACCCGCGCTTTCGAGCGCTCGACTTCTCGGCCCTGCGCATCGCGGTGTCCGGTGGTGCGCCCTTCTCTGCGGCCGACATCGAGCGGCTCGAGGCGCTGATCGGGCCGGGCAAGTTCTGCGAGGTCTACGGCATGACCGAGACCAGCCCGGTCCAGACCCTCAACCCCGCCCGACGGCTCAAGCCCGGCTTCGTCGGGATCCCGGTGCCCGGCACCGAGGTCCGCATCGTCGATGCGCACGAGGGGACCCGCGTGATGCCGCCGGGCGAGCCGGGCGAGATCATCGCGTCCGGACCCCAAGTCATGGCCGGCTACCTCGGCCTGCCCGAGGCCACCAACGAGGCCCTGCGCGAGCACGAGGGCCGCCGCTGGATGTACACCGGCGACATTGGGTTCATGGACGACGAGGGCTACGTCAAGGTCTGCGATCGCAGCAAGGACATGATCATCGTCGGCGGCTTCAAGGTGTTCTCGGTCGAGGTCGAGAACAAGCTGCGCGAGCTGGCCGAGCTCGCCAGCTGTGCGGTCGTCGGTCGACCCGATCCGGAGCGGTCGGGTAGCGAGATCGTCGAGCTCCACCTGCAGAAGTCGCCGGCTTGTGATCAGAGCGACGAGCAGCTACGCGACTTCGTCATCCGCTTTTGTCGCGACAACTTGTCGGCCTACAAGGTGCCCAAGCGGATCGTGTTCCACGCCGCGCTGCCCTTGACCTCGGTCGGCAAGATCGACAAGCGGGCGCTGCGAAGCTGAGCTGAGCTGGCCTAGCCGGGCGGGCTGACATAACCATCGTCGAGAGCCGCGCGTGGAACCTCGTAGAGTCCACCGGGCCCGGTGATCACCACCGCCGTGTCGGTCAGCGTGGCGCCTCGAGCCGTGTGGCCCAGCGTCGGGTTGGGAACGTCTGCGATGAACCAACACCAGGCGCCTTCACGCGCTCGGCCGATCA
>CBFGLP010000661.1:0-15396 GCA_965649595.1 uncultured Myxococcales bacterium
GGCGACCGTCGGGCTGTCGATCGGGGGCACCGCCGAATTGAACGCGCTGGGCAAGTGGCTCATCATCGTGACGATGTTCATCGGCCGCGTCGGCCCGATCTCGCTCGCCCTCGCGCTCGGCACGCCGCGCGGCGCGCACGTCCAGTTCCCCGAGGCCAAGATCATGGTCGGCTGAGCGCCGGGCCTCCTCGCAACCTGAACTCAAGGACATGTCCTCATGAGCGGAGAATTCGCAGTCATCGGCCTCGGGCAGTTCGGACGGGCGGTCGCGCTGAGCCTGGTGCGCGAGGGCGCGGCGGTCCTGGCGATCGACCAGCTCGAGGAGCGGGCTCAGCTGGTCGAGTCCGAGGTCGACGCGGTCGCCTGCGCCGACGCGACCGACGAGCGCGCGCTCAACGAGCTGGGGCTCGAGCGCATGTCGTGCGTGGTGGTGGCGATGGGGGCCCGCGCCCGCGAGACTTCGATCCTCACGACCTCGCTGCTGCGCCAGCGCGGCATCCCACGCATCATCAGCCGCGCGGCCAACGAGCTGCACGCGCGCGTGCTGCTGGCCGTGGGCGCGCACGAGGTCATCAACCCCGAGCTGCAGATGGGCCAGCGCCTGGCCCGCAACCTGGCCCACCCGACGATCCTCGAGCAGATCGCGCTCGACGAGAACACCAACCTGGTCGAGGTCGCCACGCCGGAACAATTCATCGGCAAGTCGATGCACGAGATCGACGTGAAGCGCCGCTACGGTGTGTCGGTGATCGCCATCCGCCGCGGCGGGCAGGTGCTGCCGCAGGTCGCCGGCGACGAGCGGCTGGCGCGCGGCGATCGCCTGCTCATCGTCGGCCAACCGGCGTCGGTCCGCCGCGTGGCCAGCCTGGCGTAGACCCCGGAGCCCGCACCGCCATGACCCTCCGCACCCGCCTCCTGCTCGGCTACGGCTACCTGATCGCGCTGCTGCTGCTCAGCGTCGGCACGGCCGCGTTCAACTCGCAGCGGGTCGCCCGCAACGTCCAGGTGGTGGTGCAGAACAACCTGGTCAGCCTGAGCGCGGCGGTGGCGATGCTCGACCAGATCGAGCGCCAGGACAGCGCGACGCTGGTCGGGCTGATGCAGCGCAGCGAGCCGACCGAGATGACGGCGGCCGAGGAGGACTTCGACAAGGCGCTGGTGCAGGCCCGCAGCGCGGCGCTGACGGACGACGACATCGCCATGCTGAAGAACCTGCAGGAGAACTACGAGGTCTACCGCAAGGCGCGCGACGAGCTGCTGCGCAGCATCCCGGAGGACGCGTACGCGGCCTACCACGAGTCGGTGTTCCGCGTGTTCGAGGAGCTGAAGCGCGACGTCAATCAGTACCTCGAGGCGAAGAAGACGGCGCTCGGCGACGCCAACATCGAGGCGTCGCAGTCGGCGATCGAGGCGGCGGTGCTGCTCGGGGTGCTGGTGACCGTGGCGCTGCTGTCGCTCGGGCCGCTGTCGCGCAGCCTGCAGCGCGACGTGCTCGGGCGCCTGTCGGAGGTCGGCAGCGTGACCGAGGCGATCGCCAGCGGCGACCGCCGCCGGCGCGTGCGCGACTTCTATCAGGACGAGCTGGGGCAGGTGGCGCGCCAGCTCAACGCGGCGCTCGACCGCCAGCAGGAGCTCGAGTCGCAGATGCTGGGCCGACTGCTCGAGCAGCGCCGCGTGCTGGTCGGCCTGATGAAGCAGTGGCCGATGCCCGCGGCGCTGATCGGCATCGACGGCGAGCTGGTGGCGTCGACGCTGAGCGAGGACGACGAGGCCGAGCTCGATCGCCTGACGCCGCGCGTGCGCATGGCCGCGAAGGTGCTGATGACGCGCCGCTTCGTCCGCGCGGAGGAGCTGTCGGCCGACATCAAGGCGAGCGACGGCGTGCGCGTGGTGCAGATGCGCGCGCTGGCGTCCGGCGACAATCAGATCGCGGGCTGGCTGGCGTCCTTCGTCGATCCGCGGGTCGGCGTGCTGGCGCCGCCCGGGCCGGGCGATCCCGCGCCGGGCGACGAGGCGAGCGAGGAGACGGCAGACAGCGCAGGCGCCGAAGCAGTGGCGAGCGAGAACGACGAACCCGCGGTCTCCGCGGCAGGCGTAGAGGACGAATCCGCAGTCGCCGCCGCGGCCGAGTCGGCGGTCGACGACGATCCCGCGCCGCGCCCTGCCTGAGCGCGCCCGCCAGGGCCTGGTGAGCCCTGGTGTACGATGCGGGCATGGCGCAACAGCGAAAATCAGGCCGGCCCAGCGGCGGCCAGCTCCTGGGGGACCTCCAGGGGAAGCTCAAATCGGTGACCGGCGGCGGCGGAGGTTCGAGCTGGTTCGACTGGGTGTGGATCGGCGGGGCGCTGATCGCCGGGCTCGTGTTGATGACGACCTCGTTCACGGCGATCGAGCCCGGCCAGGTGGCGGTGCGGATCAACAACATCACCGGCGGGCTGGTGACCGTGACGCAGCCGGGCTGGATCACGCGGCTGCCGTTCGGGATCCACTCGGTCTACGTGCTCGACGCGAGTCCGCAGACGTTCTCGATGCACGGGTCGAAGAACGTCGACGACCTCGAGGTCAGCGAGCTGACGGTGCGCGCCAGCGACGGCTCGAACTTCCACTTCTCGGACACGACGATCATCTTCCAGATGGCCGGTGACGAGGCGCAGACGGTCATCCGCGACGGCGGCGAGGAGCGCGGCTACCTCAAGTGGATGCGGCCGTACGCGCGGGCGATCCTCCGCGACGAGTTCGGCCGCGAGTCGACGATCTCGGTGTCGAACCCGACCAAGTTCGGCGAGGCGACCGAGCGCGCGAAGAGCCGGCTCAACGAGCTGCTCGGGGTCCACGGGGTGATCGTGACCCAGATCGTGACGCCGCGGCCGCAGTTCAACGACGAGTACGAGAAGCTGATCGAGGAGCGCAACAAGCTCGGCAACCAGCTCGAGGTCATCAAGTCCAACCTGGCCGCCGCCGAGACCAGCCGCGAGCGCCGGCTGGCCGAGGTCAACCGCGACCAGAACCGCCTGATCCAGGAGAAGCGCACCGACCTCGAGTCGGCGCTGGCGACCGCGATCGCGGCCCAGGCCGACGCGACCCGCGAAGCCGACACCTACAAGATCTCGAAGGTCGCCGAGGGCCAGGCGGCGCTGAGCGCCGCCAGGCAGCAGGCGGCCGAGCTCCGCGGCCAGCTCGACGCGGTCTACCGCGCGCGCAAGGCCGAGATCGACGCGTTCCGCTCGCAGCCGGTCGAGCGCGTGATGGAGCGGCTCGGCGAGCGCCTCGAGGGGGTCACGATCCGCATCGAGCCCTGGGCCAACGACGCCACCCCCTCGCGCATCCAGATGCTCCCGCAGCAGTGAGGACCACGACCATGGACAAGCTCACCAACATCAGCAAGTGGTTCGTGATCGGCTTCCTCGCGCTGCTCACCCTGCGCGGGCTGCTGATCGACAACGTCGACCTCGGCAAGGTCGGGATCCGACGCAGCAACCTCGGCGGCGTCCACGAGCAGGATCTCCAGCCGGGCTGGCGGCTCGAGATCGTCGGCATCCACAAGATCATCGAGCTGCCGAGCACCTATCAATTCCTCGACTTCGCCGAGACCGACGCGCTCGAGATCCGGACCAAGGACAACAACATCGTCACGCTCGACATCACCGTGCCCTACCGGATCAAGCAGGGCGAGGCCAACCAGATCGTCCAGGCCGGCAACCACGTCGAAGACGGCAAGGGCGGGTTCCGCTTCCAGCGGCTCGCTCGCGAGACCACGATCAGCGTGCTGCGCGAGCACCTCGCCGAGCTTCAGAGCAGCGACTTCTACAACACCGATCGCCGCAACGCGGTGTCCGAGCGCACGCTCGAGCTGCTCAACGAGAAGCTCAGCCTGCTGCACATCGAGGCCAACGCGATCCTCATGCGCGCGGTGTACTTCCCGAACGAGTACGAAAAGCAGCTGATGCAGATCCAGCTCAACGCGCAGAACAAGCTGCTCGACGGGGCCCGCAAGACGGTCGCCGACAAGCAGCAGGAGCTGGACAACTATCAGCAGCGGACCAAGGCGCTCTCGGCCAGCCGCGCGCAGGGCTGGGTCGCCAAGCTGGCGCGGATCGATCGCGCGTACCAAGTCGGCTTCTTGGGCATCAAGCCCAAGGTCGCGGCCGGCATGGCGGTCGAGGAGGAGCCGACCGAAGAGCCCGCCGAGGGTCAGCCTGACGAGGGTCAGCCTGACGAGGGTCAGCCCGCCGAGGGTCAGCCTGCCGAGGGTCAGCCCGACGAGGCAATCGACCCGCTCGCCGAGGAGCTCGCGCCGATCCTGAGCGCCGCCGAGACGCCCGCGCTCGAGGACGTCGAGCCTGGTGCGGCGCGGCGCAAGCTCGAAGCCATGACGCCGGCCGAGCGCAAGGCCTTGCGAGAAGAAGCGGCGCGGATGCTCGGTGGCAACGCCGACGAGTACGGCGACGCGTACCTGCTCGGCATCAAGAACATCCAGGCCGAGACGCTCGCCTACGACAACGAGGTTCGGGCCGAGGCCGACGGCGTCGCCGCCCGGCTCGGAGCCGAAGGCGAGGCGCTGGTCGCCGAGGTCGTCGGTGGCTACGAGACCCGCATCAACGAGCTACTCGACAGCCCGGCAGGTCGAGCCTTCGTCGCCTGGAAGGCGGCCGCCAACGTCAAGTTCGCGCCCGAGCTGACCTTCCAGAGCGACGACGGCATCCCCTCGGTCCTGCGCCTGCGGGAGTTCGCGCAGAAATTCATGGGCGAGTGAAGGCGCTACGCATTCACATCGTCCCGCACGCTTCCATCTGCGCGACCGTCGTCGAGCCGAGGATGCAGTTGACCATGCCGTCGTACTGGGCGCCGGTCATGGTCTGACGGTCCTCGGCGAACGCCGCCAAGCAAGCCTGGTGCATCTCGGCCAGCTCCGCGTCGGTCAGGTCCGCCACCTGCCCGCCGTTCGCGGCCGCGCCTTCGATGAGGACCGTGCTGATCATGTGCACGCAGGCCTCTTCCTCGCGGGTGGCTGCCACGGCTGGCTGTCCGCCCGTCTGGGCCCCCGCGGGCGCGGGGTAGAGCTGATCGCAACGATCGATGTCGGCCTCGTTGTTCGAGTCCAGCACGCAGCGAGCGACGAGGTCCCACTCTTGCGGCCCACGCATCCGCTCCTCTTGCGTCATGTCGACCGTACACGAAGCGACGGTCTCCTCTTGGACCGCCGGATCGACCGGTCCGATCTCCGCAACGATCAGCTGCGCGAGGTGTTCGCAGACCTGCCTCGGCGTGGGCGTGGGCGAGTACTCCGGCACGTTGGTCTCGTCGTTCTTCTTGCAGGCGACGACGAGGAGCGGGAGCGCGAGCGCGAGCGAGATCAGGTTGCGAGGACGGGGCATCGATCGAGGATAAATCCGGCCCGAGCGCACGCCTAGGACGACCTCTGCATTCCCTGCTGGCCCGTCCCCAGCGTCGGGTGAGCGATCCTCGAGGCGACGACTCGCACGTGCTCGTTAGTGCTCACTAGCAAGCTTCGATCGCGGCGCTCGAATTGCCGGCGAGGATGCAGTCGACGAGTGCCTGGTAGGTCAGCGGGTCCAGACTGGGCTTCTCGCGCTCGAGCATGCCGTCGATGCAGTCCTGCACGACTGGGCGAAACTGCTCGAGCTCGGCCTGGTCGAGCGGTGCGTCGGGGCCGAGCTCTTCGAGCAGCGTGACCGCGACCACGTGCTGGCAGGCGAGCAGCTCGGGGCCTTCGCCCTCGACGTCGTCGAGCGGCGACCGATGCGTGACCGAGCACGCCTCGACCTCGGCCTCGCGGGTAGCCCCGCGCAGGCACCCCGACAGCGCCTGCCACTGCTCGCTCGTGCGCAAGACCTTCTGGGTGCGCATCAGCAAGCCACACTCGCGCTCGAGCTGCTCGCGCATGGGCGCCTCGACGGAGCCCCCCGCGGCTCGCTCGAACAAGCCGAGCGTGTGCTCGCACAGCTCGATCACGTCGGCTGGCAACGTCAGCTCGGGGGTTGGTGGGGCCGCTTGGATGAAGCCAACGTCACTGTCGATCTCGCTCGAGCCCTTCGGGTGCTCGGCCAGCGGCCAAGGCTGAGGGGCCGGTCGAACGAAGGGTAGAGCTTCCGATCCGTAACCATGCGCAGCGGCGGTCCTCGCCCGATCGCCGTAGTGCAGCGCCGCCGAGTCGCGCCCGAACTCCGCCCGCGCGCACCCGAGCGCGAGCATGAGCAGGGCGATCGAGGTCAGGCACGATCGGTTCACTCGGGGAGCTTACGAAATCCCACGCCACGGCAGCCGCCCAGCTCTCACAGCTTGCCTCGGCGCCGTGCCCGGGACTGCGTGTCGAAGGGACCCGCGACCTCACCCGCGCGCCCCGCCAGCGTGGCCAGGTGACTGCGCGATCTCGCGTGCTACCCTCCGCCGCCTTCGGAAGATGCCGCGGATCGTCTACGCCCTCACCTCGCAAGGCCGCGGCCACAGCTCGCGGGTCACCGCCATGGCCGAGGAGCTCGAGGCGCGCGGTCACGATCTGCTCTTCTGCGGTGGCGGTGAGGCGGGCAAGCTGCTCGCCGAGACCGGCCGCGACGTGGTCGATCTCCCGGTCCTGCGCCACCGCATGCGCAACAACGAGATCGAGCTGTGGACCAGCCTCGCGCTGATCGGCAAGCAGACGCTCGAGACCCGCAAGGTCAGCGACGACCTCGCCGAGCGGCTCGCCGCCTGGAAGCCCGATCTGCTGATCACCGACTTCGAGAGCTACTCGATCCGCGCGGCCAAGAAGATCGGCCTGCCGCTGATGTGCTTCAACCATCAGCAGGTGCTCACGCACACCCGCTACACGGTCCCACGCCGCTACGCGTGGGATGCCTGGGTCGCGCGGCTGGTCGTCAACACCGCGATGCCCAAGCGGCCCGAGCACGTGCTGATCAGCTCGTTCTTCTACCCGCCGCTGCGCTACCCCGAGGTCACCACCTTGATCCCGCCGATCCTGCGCAAGGCCGTGCAGCAGACCGAGCCAACCCGCGGCGACCACGTGCTCGTCTATCACAACGATCCGACCGGCCTGGTCGGCATGCTCGAGGCCCTCGGCGGGCTGCCGGACGTCCGCTTCGTCGTCTACAACTTCCAGCCGCCCGAGGACGCCGCCGAGCGACTGCCCAACGTCGAGTTCAAGCAGCCCGACGTCGAGGGCTTCCTCGCCGATCTCGGCAGCGCCAAGGCGGTGATTTGCACCGCTGGCTACACGCTGATCTGCGAGGCGCTCTACCTCGGCAAGCCGCTGCTGGTCATGCCCAACGGCGGGATCTTCGAGCAGACGCTCAACGCGATCATGCTCGAGCAAGAGCGGCTCGGCGAGGCCGCGATGAAAGGCGTGCCGACGACCGAGCAGATCCGTGGGTTCTTGGATCGCCACGCGCACCACGAGCGTCGGCCCGAGCAGATGCGCTGCGGCAACAAAGCCGCGGTCGAGTGCATCGAGCGGGTGCTCGAGCGGGTGATCGACAAGCGCAAGGCAGCCTGAGCTTTCCCGCTAGGGCTCGAGCACGGTCTTGTCGGGCCCGCCAAAGAAGCAATAAGGACAGACCTTCTTGCGGTGCTGAGCGATGTCCGCCAGCGCGAAGGGCAGGTCATCCAAATAGTCGAGGTCGTGTTTGTCGAGATCCTGCGAATAATCGTCGGCGAAGCGGCAGCGCTTGTCCGGATCGGTGCGATGGATCTTGCTGACCCGGCTCTCCGACGCCCAGCCCAGCGGCTTGCGGGTCGGGTCTCCGACCTTGGCCGAGTAGTCCTGATAGTGGACCTGGTGACTCCAGCGCACGTAGGGCTTGTCACGCAGCAAGCGGTCCTGGATCTCGATCACCGTCTCTTGTTGCAGCAGCTCGTGCACGGTGTCGCCGAAGGGCCGATAGACCCGACATTCGACGATGAAGCGATCGAAGGGGGTCAGCGCATCCGAGGCATGAAAGATGGCAACCCGCTTTGGATCGACTAGCCCCTCGCTCAGGATCGGCTTGTCGCTCTCGCTGATCGGGTTGGCCTTGGTCTGCGCGTAGACCCGCCAGCGGATCCGGACCTTGCTGTCCTTTTGGTTGTAGAGGCTGTCGCCGTCATCGAAGCGGACCACGATCGGCTTGCGATTCGAGACCGGCCACGAGTAGGTCGGCTGGTAGTAGCCGGGTCCGCCGCTGACATAGATTCGCGCCGCCGTCGCGTCGGTCGTGAGGCCCAGCCAGGCCGACACGCCGCTGCTCTTGATGACCATGTCGTTGGGCCGCACGACCAAGGTCGGGCCCGTGGTGCCCGGCCAGGTGAAGCGGATGATCCCCTGCTCCTGCGGCAGGTTGGCCGCGATGCTGCTCCCGAGCATGCTCTCGGCGTTGCCGAGCAGCGAGCCAACCAGCGCGGACAAGATCAGCTCGAAGAGCACCATCATCACGAAGCTCGCGCCGGCGGTGAAGGGCGCGAGCACGATCCCGAGGACCGCGCCGATGACCTCGAGCACGGTTATCCAACCCGGCTTGTCGACGACGACGTCGAGGATCTCGGCGGTCAGCCCATCGAGGCTCTGGTTGCCGACCACGAAGCTGGTGCTGCCGTCGACCTGGGTCCGGACGATCCGCAGCTTGAAGTGGAAGCCGACCGTGACCTCGGGCGAGCCGAAGCGGGTTGCGACGCCATCGATCTGCAGGAAGTCGTCGATCAGCGTCGCCTCGATCTGCTCGATCACGATGCGCGCCGTCTCGGGCAGGCCATAGGTCGAGTGGCCGCGCAGGGCCTTGACCTTGCGCAGCATCTCCGCGTGCTTCTCATCCTCGAAGCGCTTGACGACCTCGAAGCGGCCGAGGCGATCCCAGAACTCGCTCAGCACCAGCGGGTTCAAGATCGCGGCGATCTGGGTATTGTGGCTGCCGGTTGGCCGCTTGACCGTCGCGGTCCAGCCGATCGTGGTCAGCTGCTGGCCGTACTCGTCGTCGGCGGCGGGCAGCGCGTCGGAGTAGGTCTTCTTCCAGCCCTTGGCGGTCGAGACGGTGTTGAGGTCGACGAGCTGATTGACGTCGCCGAAGGTCACAACGGGGATCTCGACGTTGCCGACCTTCTTCTTGCCCGAGAGATCGATGCCGACGCTGAACGCCCCATCGAAGAGCTTGAGCTGCGGCTGCCCGAGCGCGTAGCCGAGCTGCAGGACCTGATCGAGCAGCGGCGGCGTGAACAAGAACGCGTCCTTGCTCTGACCGAGCATCGCCAGCCAAATCGCGGCCCGCAGCGACTCGAAGTCGAAGCCGTAGATAGGAGTCGGGTCGGCGCCGCTGGTCCGCTTGACCGTAAACGGCGTAATGTCGGTCATCTTCAGCGCGCTCGGGTCGAGCCCGAAGCGGGCGGTCTTGGCCTTCTGGTCGACGATCATCACCACCGGCAGGCCGATCGTCGCGCGAATCAGCACCTCGCAGGTGATCGTCGGCTTACCCGGTGCGGTGAAGGTCATCGGCCCGAACAGCTCGAGCTCGAGCTGAATCAGGTCGCCCGGGTTGGGGGCCAAGGCGACGCGCGGCTCGGCCGAGACGAGATCGAACGCGACCACATAGTCGAAGGATGGGCTCGCCGAATTGTTGGTCTGCTTGCGCTGTCCGGTGTAGCTGGCCGGGATGATGTCATTGACATAGGCGGCATGCAGGAATTGCTGCATCGCCGACTCGGAGATGGAGAGCGCAACTGCAAATCCAGCGTGGAGTGCCATGACCAATCGACCGCCTATTAAAATTAAAGAACCACCCCGAGGGTTACCCGGGGTGGGACGGAATCATGAATTCGACTGTTGGACGCCCGGGGTTAGCCGGACCGCACATCGGAGTGCGACGCCGCAGGTAGCAGAGCCCCTTACTTAGACGCTTTCCTTTGTTTTGCCGACGGGTTCTTTCGAGACCCGATCCACTTCCACGAACGAACATACTCGGGTCGTTCGGGGCCCGCAAGTTGGTCGCGAGGATGGGTATGAAGGATGGGTCGACGAGCTCTCAGTCAGCATCATCGGGCGCCGAGTTGGCCTTGCGACCGCGCGCGAGCTTGCGCTGCAAGCTGCGTCGGTGCATCCCCAGCCGCCGCGCGGCCTCGGAGATGTTGCCGCTGCAATCGGTCAGCACCCGCTGCAGGTGCTCCCACTCCAATTCATCGAGCGGGGTCGCCTTGACCGGCGGTGGGGTATCGACCAAGACCGGCTCGGTCCGCTCGAACGCCGCGAGCACCTCGTCGACTTCGGCGGGCTTGGTCAGGTAGTGCACCGCGCCGAGCTTGATCGCCTCGATCGCGGTGGCGATCGAGCCGTGCCCGGTCAGCACGACCATCCGCAAGCCGGGCACCTTCTCCCGCAGGCTCGCGACCAGCTCGAGCCCGTTCTTGCCGGGCATCCGCAGATCGATGATCGCCCGATCGGGCTGCCAGGCCTCCGCCTCGGCCAGCGCGTCGGCGTAATCGTGCGCGATCAAGGTCTTGTGCCCGCGCCGCCGCAGCGCGCCAGACAGCGCCGCACAAAAGGCCTTGTCGTCGTCGACGACCATGATCGTGAGCGACTCGCTCATGCCGACTCTCCCATGAGTCCGCGATCGAGAGGAAAGCGCACCTTCGCCGTGGTCCCCTGACCCGGCGTCGCGTCGAGCTCGATCGTGCCGTCGAGCTGACGCAGGTGTGCGCGCGCGAGGAACAGGCCCAGGCCCATCCCCTGCCCTTCCGGTCGCGTGGTGAAGAAGGGATCGAAAGCTGAAGCGAGGGTCTCGGTGTCCATGCCGACGCCGCGATCGCGGACGACGAGCAGCGCCTGGTCGCCCTCGCAGGCGATCGTCAGCGTGACCCCGCGGGTCGGGTCGCCGGTGCGACGACAGGCCTCGGCCGCGTTGACGACCAGCTCGCGCAGCAGCTGGGCGAGCACCTCGAAGGGCTGGCGGGTCTCGACCGCGGCCGCGCTCGGATCGATCACCAGCTCGAGCGGCACGTCGAGCGCCTGCGCCTCGATCTCCTCGGCCAGCTCGCCCAGCGGCCAGGCCTCCTCGCCGACCCCGAGCGCGCTGACCCGCAGCTCGGGGCTGGCCATGCGCGAGACGATCAGCTTGCAGCGGGCGAGCTGCTCGCGAATCGTCCGCAGCGCCTCGTCACGCTCGCTCGGATCCATCGCCGGGAGCTCGTCGGCCAGCAGCTTGATCGTGCCGAGCGGGGTGCCCAGCTCGTGCGCCGCCCCGGCCGCGAGCGTCCCGATCGCGGCGAGCTGACGGTCCTCGAGCGCGATCTGGCGGAGCCGGACCAGCTCATCACGCTGGCGGGTGAGCGCCAGCGCGATCCGGTGGACGAACACGGTCATCAGCACGCCCGCGATCCCGAACGCGATCCACATCCCGCGCAGGTGGCCAGCGAAGTGCGAGCCGTGCTCGTGCTGGGCTTCGTCAGCCCGTCCGGGCTGAGGGGCGTCGCTCGGGGCGATCGCAGGTTCGGCGGGGCTCGCCTCGTGATGGTGGTGGGCGTGGGGATCGGCCTGCTCGACCGGCACAGCTTCGTGCGCCGGCATCTCGTCGATGCTCGGTACGAACACGAATAGGCTCGCGAAGCAGGCCAGACAAAACAGCGCGAGCGCCCAAGTCCAGCGCGGCGAGACCTGCGTCGCCAAGGTGATCGGCAGGAAGTAAAGGATCGTGAAGGGGTTGGTCGCTCCGCCCGAGAGCCCGAACAGCACCGTCAGCGCCGCCGCGTCGATCAGCAGGTGCAGCCCGGCCACGCCATCGCTCGCGCGATCCTTGGCGAGCAGCCACACGCTGACCCCGTTGAGCAGGCTCCAGCACGCGAGCACGAGCAAGACCGCCCAGGGTCGCTCGCTGCTCGGCATCCAACCGACCAGCGCCGGCACGGCCCCTCGCGCGAGCAGCTCGACCAACGCGACGACCAGCACCAACACCAGCAGCACCCAGCGCGCCGCGATCAGGTTGCGCAAGGTGATCCGTGCGCTCGCCCGGCTCGCGTGCACGGCCGGATCAGCGCCCCGACGAGCCCGGCCCGTCTCGCTCATGCGCAGCTTCTCGCGGGCATCGGTCATCACAGTGGCTGTTCGAGAGCAGGCGCCATGCAGCCGGGCGACGAGCTGACACACGAGCCGTAGTCGACCTCGCCGAGCGAGGGCTCGGCGCTCGCGGCCGTCCACTCGAGCAGGGTCGGGGCAACGTCGAAGGTCTCGAAGCGCTCGACCACCGCAGGATCGAGATCCCCGCTCTCGACCAGCTCCGCGAGGATCTCGAGCCCGATCGGGCGCAGCCGCACCCGCATGCTCACGCGGCTCGGTTGCTCACCGCCGAGCTGCGCCGGGTCGACCATGTAGCTGCGCGATTGCCAGGTCTGCGCGTGCGCGACGACGCCGAACTCCGAGGGCACCCCGAGCAGGCTCGACTCGTAGCTGGCCGCCTCCCAGAACAGGTGCGTCTCGTTGCCCTCGGCGTCGAACACCCGATCGCGCAGCAACCAAAGGTTGGGATCGTCGAGCTCGGCGATCGGCTCGTCGTCCGCGACCACGCCCGACTCGAACACCGCCGCGTCTCCGGCGTCGCGCACGATCAGCTCGACCCACGCGCGGCGATCCGGCGTCGATCCGCTCGGCCACGAGTGCCCGGCCGCCTCGTTGTGCAAGAACACCGTCACCTCGGCTCCGCCCGCACCTTCGAGCGGGCGCACGCACAAGCTCGCGCACAAGGCCGACTTGCGCTGCTCGGCGATCGCCTCGCGCTGCTCGGCACGCAGCTGCGGTCCCAGCTCGGCGTCGGGGAAGTCCGAGACCGCCACGTCGACGCCCCCGAACATGTGCGAGTGCCGGGCCCGATCACCGCGCACACCCGGGTAGTCGGCGATCGCCCCGACCGTCTTGCTCATGTGGCATTCGTTGCAGGTCAAGCCATAGAGCGCAACCTCGCCGGGGTCGCTCTCGCTCGCGTCGGCATAGAACGACGCCTGCCACTCGGCGTAGGTGCGCTCGATGTGGGCCCCGGCCGGCGAGACGATGTCGTGGCAGGTGCCGCACAGCCCGGCCGAGGCTAGGCGATCGCGATCGAAGTGCTCGCTGGTCCCGACCGCGTGGGCGTCGGGCTCGAGCGGATCGACCACCGATCCGCGCATCAGCCCGTCGAGCGCCAGCCGCAGCGGGTTGTTGTGCGTGCCCTCGATCGCGTCGACCTGATGGCAGAACCAACACGTCACGCCCTTGGTCTTTTGTGGCAGCTCGTCGAGGTTCAGCCCGTCGGTAGTGAGGCCCAGCTCGACGGCCACGGGCGCGTGACAGCGGACGCAGAAGTCGCCGAGCGCACCGCCGCTCTCGCGCTGCGCTCGCGCGTTCATGGCCCGGAACACCGGGTCCTCGGCCGCATAAGCGTGCATGCTGCCGAGCCACTCGCGGTAGTGCTGCGGGTGGCACTCGGCGCAAGTCTCGGGATCCTGCAGCGCCTCGAGGTCGTAGTGGGGCTCGTCATCCGGCCGCGGACAGCCGAGCAAGCCCACGACCAGCACCGGTCCGCTCAGGGCTCGACGTACTCGGCTCCGTCCTGGATCCATGTCGCGATGCTACACAAGGCCGCCGGGTTCAGACCATTGCTGCCGGGCGGCATCCGCAGGTCCGGATCGTCGATCGCCATCCGCACGAACAAGGGGCTGCACTGGGGATCTCCGGGGATCACGAACGCCCCGTGGTGATCGCCCTCGACCAGCAGCTCCCAGGTCGCCTGCGGATCGACGAAGGTCAACCCGCTGTGCTCCGCCCCGGCCGCGCCCGCGCTCGCGTGGCAGGCGGTCCCGAACTCGGCGCAGCTGTTGGCGAAGGTCTGGTTCCAGACCTGGTCGTAGGTCGGCGGATAGAGCTGCGTGCAGTCGGCGAGCTCGAGCTCGACGCACTGCGGGAGCTCTTCGTGGTCGTCTTCGCCGGTGTCGTCGTTGCAGCCGACGATCCAAACCAGCGCGAGCGGGCTCAGGCAAGCGAGTAGACGGCGGGGCATCGCCGGCTCACTCCACGCAGAAGCCGAACGTCACCGAGTCGGTCGCGCCGCCTTCGAGGGTCACGTCCAACGCGACCTCCCAGTACCCGGCCATGAACAAGTTGATCGGCGTGATCTCGTACTCGCCCGCGGTGCCGGTCGGCGTGACCACGGCGGCGACCGGGGTGCCGTGGCCATGGTCGGGCATCGTCGGCGTCGCGCTGATCGTCAGGTTGTCGAGCGGCGCCCCGCCGATGTCGGTGAAGCTCAGCACCCAGGTGTTGTCGCCCTTGATCGGCGGCGCGGGATCGGCCGACACGAAGGTCGCCGTCACGCTGGTGCCCGACTTGGCGAGGCCGACCGAGAACTCGTCGTCGCGGGTCTCGGCCTCGCAGCCCGACGCGTGGCCGGTCTCGTCGGTCGTGTCGCTCTCGTCATGGGTGTGCTCTTCCGCGTGCTCGTCGTCGCCCTCGCTCGAGCCATCACAGGCGCTCAGCAGCGCGAGCGGGGCAACCAGCAGGGCGGACAGCGCGAGGTGGTGCAGACGCAGGGTCGAGCTCATGCCCGGAGAGTGCCAAGCCCACGGCAAAACGCGAGCCGTGGTGCGACCGATGGCCGCGCCCCAGTCGGCCCGTGTGACGTAGGTCGTGGTCGAAGGGCGCGTGCGCGGCAGCCTCTCGAGCGCCGAGCGTGGTGCAATGATCTGGTGCCCGGGTCTGCCTCCCACCGACTGCTGGCCCTCGGCGCGCTCGCCAGTGGCTGCGCTGCGGCGGACGAGGTCCCGCCCGAGCTGCTCGAGGGCCGGTTCGCCGCGTCCGAGGGCGCAACTCTTTCGGACACGATCGTACTGCGCTTCTCGGAGCCGATCGGCCCGATCGCCGACGTCGACCCGGCTCACTTTCGCATCTCGACCGCGCTGGTGATCGACGACGGCGCAGGCGGAGACCTCACGATCTACTACGACCTCGCGCACCACTTCGACGACGGGCTCCCCGGTCAAGACGGCGCTTCACCGGCGCTCGAGGGGCCGTGGCCACGGCACTCGTTCACCCTGGTCGCCGGGCTCGAGCGAGGAGAAGCGGACGACGAGCTGATCTTGCAGCTGAGCTACCCGCTCGAGCCGATGGTCTGCGCGGCGCTGGCCGAGGCGGCGGCGCTCGGAATCCCGCACGGGATCTTCGTACATTACAACGAGGGGAGCTATCCGCGGATCACCGACGAGGCTGGCAACGCGCTCGAAGGAATTGGCGCAGATTGGATCACCGAGCCCTTCGTCGCTACGATTTCGGGGGCATTCGAGCGCTTGGATCCGCGGATCGAGCTCGAGTGCCCATGATTAGAAGATATTGATTCATCGTACACGTTTACACCGATCGGGTGGTGCGAGGCCCTAATTTGCACGCAACGCACGGGGAGGGCC
>CBFGLP010000662.1:0-2473 GCA_965649595.1 uncultured Myxococcales bacterium
GGTCCGCGGCGCGCGAGTGCCTGCCATCCGCGACCACGCGTGGGCGTCCCCTCGGGGGTCGAGATCGACGAGCAGGGTCCGGCGACCCCTCGAGTGAGCCTCGGCAGCGAGGGCCACGGCGAGGGTGGTGCGTCCGGTCCCGCCCTTTAAGCCTGCGAGCGCGAGCAGCATGGCGGCACGGTAGCGAGGTGATCGGGTACGTCCACTTTCTGGCGTATTCGGAGCGCCGCCGCAATGGGGTCGCGCACCTGGATCCAGGTTCGCCGGTGGATCGATCTGCGCAGCGATCGGCGGTGGATCGAAGCAGGCCGTCCAGTCGGCAGCGTGATCGGATCTCCGCTCAGATCGGGCAGCAGCGCGCGTGGATCGGCTGTGAAGGATCAATCGTCGATCGGGTCGAGGTCGAGCGATCGCGCCGCCGCTTCGATCGCCGTCGAGATCGATCGCGTGATCCCGCTGGTGATTTCGATCGAGATCGGTCGAGCGATCGCGGAAGGATCCCGATCGCAACCTTGGCCTGGGGCGCCAGCGAGATCGATCTGGTGATCGCCCAAACGATCTCGGCGGCGATCTGCCAGCGCTTCGATCGAGTCGCCCTCGACGGGCTCGGGGGCTAAAATTCGAGCGTGGCCATGCGTCGAGGCCCGAGCGCGACTTGGGCATGCTTTGCTTGCTTGGCTTGGCTCACCGCCGCCTGCCGCGAGGCCCCAAGCGACCCGCAGCAGGGCGATCGCGCGGCTGATTCGAGACCCTCGCAGGCGGAATCGGAGCCGCCGGTCCGCGAGGCCGCATCAGCCGAACCCTCGCTCGCCGAGATCGATCGCTTCCGTTCGGCGATCTTGGCCCACGCCACGCTCGCGCCTGGCATGACCGTCGCGGACATCGGCGCGAGTGGAGGTTGGTTCGTCGATCGCGGCGCGATAGCAATCGGCCCCGAGGGGATCTTCTACGCGACCGACATCGATCCCCAGGCGATCGCCACGCTCGAGCAGTACGTGGCCCGCTCCAACCCCGTGCGGGCGCGTGTCGAGGTCCGCCACTGCCAGCACGTCCGCGACACCGGGCTCGGGGATCTCCCTGCGGATCACGTCGACGTCATCTTGATGATCGACTCGCTCTGCTTCGAGGACCCGACCATGATCGAGGCCGACGTCGCCTACCTGCACGAGCTCTGGCGGATCCTCGCGCCGGGCGGGCGGCTCATCCACCACATGGACTGTCGGTGCAGAACTACGCCGCAGGCCGTGCTCGCGCGCTTCGAGGCAGCCGGCTTCGTCCGGGTCGCCGACGAGCCCTCGCTTCCGCCCGCACCGAGCTACTGCTCGACCGCTGCGCAGCGCGAGCTCCATGCCCTCGTGCTCACCTCGACCAAGCCCTGAGCGGGTACCCTGGCGAGCGAGATGGCGGACACGGACAGCGAGCCTGACGACCCCTTGCACGAAGGGACCCGTGAGCTGGTCGCCGTGCTCGATCGGATCGAGCACGACGGCCTCTCGGAGGATCTCTTCGATCCAGTCGAGCGAGGCGAGGGCGAGGAGATCGAGACTTGGTTCGACGCCGAGGCCCTCGCCGCTGCCTCGACGGTGCAGCTCGGCGAGCAGGACGAGGCGAGCTTCGAGGCCGGAGTGCTCGCGCGCGGTCCGACCCGGGCGGACCTCGAGCGGGCCGCGGGCGCGCCGAGGATCAGCCTCGATCGCCTGCCGGGCTGGCACGACGCGGGGCCGTGGGGGCAGGGGTGGGGACCGACGATCGAGGGCTGGCTCGAGCCGATCCGTCCCGGCTTCGTGCTGGCGATGCTCGGGCGCGAGCTCGAAGGTCCGCGCCGGGTCTGGCTCGCTCAGCTCGCCGACGGCCTGGCGCTGCGCGACGATCCGGGGCAGCCGCTGACCCCCGTGCTGCGGCTGAGCGAGGAGCCGCCGCTGCACCTTCGCGCCCGCACGCTCGCGCGCTGGGCTGGGCTGTGTCCGCGACGCTTCCTCGGGCGAGCGGCCGACGCTTCGTCGGTGCACGAGCCGGCGGACGTGCTCGGGACGGCGCGGGCACGAGCTGCTCTCGACGCTTGCTTCGCTGGACCCTGGCGGGAGATCGATCGACTCCAGCGCTCGGTGCTGCCATCGCAGGTCGGCGATCCGCAGACCCGGCCGCGCGTGCTCGCGGCGCTCGAGCGCTGGCGTCGAGCGCTGAGCGAGGAGCATGAGCGCGAGGTCTGGCCCGTGGTCATCGTCGACGATCTCGACGCGCTCGGCCCGGTCCGCGACGCGAGCCTACGAACGCTCGCCGAGCTGGCCGAGCTGCACGGTCTGATCGTGCTCGCGGGAGCGGAGCGCCAGGCGGATCCGATCGCGCTCGATCGCTGGCTCGACGCGCGGATCATTCTAAGTCAGCCGCCCACGGCTGAAGGGCTCAGTCAGCCGCCCACGGCCGAAGGGCTCAGTCAGCCGCCCACGGCCGAAGGGCTCAGTCAGCCGCCCAC
>CBFGLP010000663.1:0-1981 GCA_965649595.1 uncultured Myxococcales bacterium
GGCGGCTGTCGGCTCGGGCCGGACCTCGACTGGCACGCGAGCAAGGACGACTTCTCCCCGCAGCAGGGCGAGCGCAAGCTGGACAGCTTCGCTCGGGCGGCGCAGCGGCTGCTCGGACCGATCGAGCCAGACGAGCTCGCCTACGATGGCTGCGGGGTTCGACCCAAGCTGGTCGGGCCGGGCGAGCCAGCGCCGGACTTCGAGCTATTCGAGCAACCCCGCGGCGTCTGGCACCTGCTCGGGATCGAGTCGCCTGGACTGACCGCCGCGCTCGCGCTGGCCCGCGAGCTTCGTGCTGTCCTGTGACGACCGGTGGTCACCGGCGATCACACCCGATCATCGCGCCGAGTCAGGCCGATCGGTGCTGGCCGGGATTCATCCAAATCCGCGCCACTCGGGCCCCGGCAATGCTGCGTGGCGGCGCTCGATCATACCAATCGAGCCATGCACGAACACGAGCTCCACGAGGTCGTCCAGCGCGAGCTTCGGCCCCTGCTCGGGATGCACCACGATCACGACGCGCTGCTCGACATGATCAGTGACGCGCGCCTCGTGCTGCTCGGGGAGGCCACGCACGGCAGCCACGAGTTCTATCGCGAGCGCGCGGCGATCACCAAGCGGCTGATCATGGAGAAGGGCTTCGACGCGGTCGCGGTCGAGGCGGACTGGCCGGACGCCCGCCGGGTCGACAGCTGGGTTCGCGGCATCGACGGCGACGTGACGGCGATCGAATCGCTCGGAGACTTTCGCCGGTTCCCGACCTGGATGTGGCGCAACCTCGACGTGGTCGACTTCCTCGGCTGGCTGCGCGAGCACAACGACGCGCTCCCGGACGCCGAGCGGGTCGGCTTTCATGGCATGGATCTCTACAGCCTGTTCACCTCGATCGATGTCGTGATTCGGCAATTGCAGGTCCTCGACCCCGCCGCAGCCGAGCGCGCCCGGCAGCGCTACGCGTGCTTCGATCACTTCGACATCGACGCGCAGCACTATGGCGCCGCGGCGGCGCTGGGCATCTCGCGCTCGTGCGAGGACGAGGTCGTCGCGCAGCTGCTCGACATTCAGGCCAGCAGCCTGCAAGCGGAGGATCCCGACATCTACCTCGACATCGAGCAGAACGCTCGCGTCGTCGTGAACGCCGAGCGCTACTATCGAGCGATGTTTGGCCCGCGGGTGGCGTCGTGGAACCTCCGCGACGAGCACATGGCCAACACCATCGATCAGCTCGCGCTGCACCTGCGAGCGCGTGGCCGGTCCGGCAAGCTGGTCGTCTGGGCCCACAACTCGCACCTCGGCGACGCCCGAGCGACGCAGATGTCCCGCCGGGGCGAGTGGAACGTCGGGCAATTGCTGCGCATGCGCCATGACGACGACTGCCGATTGATCGGTTTTACTACGCACGTCGGCACGGTGACCGCGGCGTCGGATTGGGACGCCCACACCGAGCGCAAGCACGTCGAGCCCTCGCTCCCGGGCAGCTGGGAGCAGATCTTTCACCACGCCGGGGTGCCGGCGTTCAGCTTGATCCTGCGCGGGACTCCGGCCGGGGAGGCGCTGACCGAATCGCGGCTCGAGCGGGCGATCGGGGTGATCTATTTGCCAGAGACCGAGCGGGTCAGCCATTACTTCAAGGCGTCGCTGGGGCGGCAATTCGACGCGGTGATCCACTTCGATACGACCCATGCAGTGCAGCCGCTCGAGGGGTTTCCGCTCGAGCTGGTGCACGAGGATCTGCCGGAGACCTATCCGTCGACGCTGTAGCCGCTCATGGCAGATCGAGCGGTGACGGCTCGATACGCACGGTCACGTCGCGCTCGAGTTTCGCGTCGAGGAAGAATGTCACCACTCGCCAAAACGAGAGGGACGTTGCAAGCGACGTCCCTCTCGTTTTGCGAAGCCCGATCACCTACCCAATCAGCTTCGTGCAGAACCCCGCGATGCAGTCCGCCTCTTCATCGCAGCAATCCCCCGCGCTCTCGCA
>CBFGLP010000664.1:0-10253 GCA_965649595.1 uncultured Myxococcales bacterium
CCCGTCCCTCCCCCAGCCGGGCAAAGCCCGTCTGGGACCCCTACCCTCACGTCAGACTGATTCCTACGTCCGCTCCGCGGACTGTTCTGGAGGAGTCGCTCTCAGACAAGCAGACCGGATTCAACCGAGCTCTGGGATTAACCATCTGTTCGTATGCTCAGCGATGAGCCCGCCGGTAGGGCCAATTGGCGGGTGTTTGCCTCCCCTGCTGGCCCCCAGTACAATCCGCGGCAGTGGCCAAGGCTGACTATACGGTCAAGGGGACCCATGTGCAGATGGCGCGCAAGTGGATCGAGCAGCGCCTGGGAGTACTCCCGGAATTGACGGCAGAGGGGCGAGCGCCGTGGCCGGCGGTCATTCTCGCCAGTAGCTGGTACGACGCGTTTCCCGTCGTCGCCGCGATCGAGCTCGCCGCCAAAAAGTTGCGCATGAGCGTCGTCGATGTATCCACCGATATCGCGGAGCAAAATGCTCGCAACGATCTGACCACGGTGTATCGCGCGTTCTTGCGAGTGGCCGGCCCGCACATGGTCATGAATGCAACGTCGGCGCTTTGGCGCAACTACGTCGCATTCGGCCTCGCATCGAAGATTACGAATGAATACGGAAATTATGTGGGCGAGTGCCACAATCTTCCGAATGTACTGCTCGATTGGGCTTGTGGTTGTTGGCTAGGATTCGTACCAACCGCAATCGAGCTCGCGGGTGGTAAGAATTGCCAGGGCCGCATCATCGCCCAAGGCCCAGAAGAAGGCTCGCAGGACTTTTCGTGGCTCCGTTGTCAGGTCACTTATCAATGACCTGACGACGCCCTCGAGTCCCGATCACGTCCGCAGCAGCTCCGCCAGCGTGCTCGCGCTCGCGCGCACGACCTTGATCACGAACTCGAGATCGACCGTGTCGACCGTATCGGGCCGCTTCGCGCAGTGATACGAGTCCGAGCGAAAATCCGCGGTGTCCGACAAGAACACCGCCGGAATGTCGTGCGACCAGAAGCTCGCGTGGTCTGAGCGACGCAGGTCCGCCAGCGCGGGTGCGTTCTTGAGCATGTCGGGGACCGTCAGCGCGACCGTCGGTAGCCCGAGCCGCTCGGCGTGGATCAGCATGCGCTTGGCGGTCGCGTCGGCCCGACTGTCGGCGAGCACACCGATGAAGTCGGCCCGAAACTCGCGGGCCTGGAGATCGGCGAACTGGTTGGGGAACAGCACCTCGATGCCCGGCGGCAGCCGCTGCGAGTTCGGTGATTGGTCGGCGTAGCCCATCGTGTCGAAGTTGAGATAGAGCCGGATCGGCGGCTCATCGCTCGGGCCCTGCCCCGCGACCAGCCGATCGACCCACGCCTTCGAGCCGAGCAGCCCCGCCTCCTCCTCGTCCCAGCAAGCCATCATCAAGGTCCGCGTCCAGCCCTCGGGCTGCTGCGCGCGCCCGAACGCGCGAGCGAGCTCGAGCAGCCCCGCGACGCCCGAGCCGTTGTCGTTCGCGCCCGGACAGCCGGGGATGTGATCGTAGTGCGCCCCGACCATCACCGGCGGCAGCTCGGGCTGCGAGCCACGCAAGGTGCCGATCACGTTCACGCCGGCCCCCTCGACGCTGAAGCGCTCGACCGTGAAGCCGGCCTGCTCGAGCGTCTGCGCGCAGCGATCCTGGACCGCTTGCCAGTGGCTGGACCCGGGCGCGCGCTCGGCCGCGACGAAGCGCAGGTCATCGATGTAGCGAGCGAGATCGATGCGATTGGCGATGGATAGGACGGAGGGATCGATCATCGCGGGTGCTTCGGGTGCGGGAGCGCTCTCGTCGACGCGCTCGCGGGGACGCTCCACAGGCGCCGGCTCGCTACGCCCAGGCTTGTCCTCGCACGCAGCGAGCGACACGAAGCCGAGCACGACGATGGCGAGCCAGCGCATGCTCCGAGCATCGCAGAAAAACCCGACCCACCGCGAACGGTGGGCCGGGGCCCTCCGAATCACCGCTGCCGAGCAGATGCCGATCTCGAGCAGCGGCTTGACCAACTCATGACCTCAGGGCGACCTCAAGGCCCCGGCTCGTCCGCGGAGGACGTGCACTCGGCGATCCCGAGCTGCGCCTGATACTGGCAGTTCCAGTCGACCAGCGTCGCGCTGGCAGCCTCCGCTGCGGGCAGATCGTCGGCCTGAATCGCGGTGATCCAGGCGGTCCACGCCTCGCGGTAGGCCGCGATGTCGAACCCATCGACCGCCTCGGCGATGTAGGGATCGATCAGCTTGTTGTAGGTCTCACCCTCGATCGCCGCCTTGTAGCCAGCCGCGGTGCCCATCGAGCCGTCGATCTCGGGCAGCGCATGGTCGGCGTAGCGACGGGTCCGCTTGGCGAACGCGATGTTGAGCTGACGCAGCACGTCGTCGGGATCGATCAGCGAGGGATCGCCGAGCAGCTGGTCCTCGATGATCGCTATGCCCGGGGTGTTGCGTCCTTCCATGCGGTCCTCGAGCGGCTGGAACGCGCCGTGGGCCATGCGAGCGAGCGCCTGCCCCTCGGGCGTGTCGCCGGCCTCGAGCGCCGCGATCGACCAGCCGTGCACCAGCCGGTGGAAGAGCGTGTAGAGGGTCTTCTCGACCCGCTGCTTGGCGGCAGGGACGATCCACTCGTCGATCGCCCAGGGCTGCGCGCCTTCGATGTGGTCGTGGCCCCACTCGAAGCCCTCGTCGATCGCGGCCTCGATCGCGTCGATCTCGGGCCCGACCGAGTCGGCGAGCTGGCCGAGGGGTCGCAGCGCGCCGTCCCAGTAGCAGTAGGCGTCATCCCAGCGAGCGTAGAGCAGCGCTGGATCGTTGGCCGGATCGGGCAAGGTCTCCGAGACCTCGGTGATGGTCGTGCGGATGAACAGGTGCATGACCAGCACGATCCGCCACTCGACGTCGAGCATCGCGGGCCGCGGATCCTCGTCGAGCGCCAGCTCGAGCGAGTCGAGGATCGCCGCGTCGTCGATCAGCACGCCCTGCTCGATCCGGCCCGTGACCGCGCCCGCGAGCTGCACGAACTCCTGCAGGCCCGAGTCGACGTACGCGGCCTCGATCACCGTCGGGTCGGGCTCGGGCTTTTGGTTCTCGGCCACGATCGTCGCAAAATTCGCGAGTGCGGCCTCGCACAGCACGTTGGGGGTCGCACCTAGCGGGGGCTTGTCGTCGCCCTCGGTGTCGGTCGTGTCGGTGTCGGTCTCCGACTCGTCGGTGCTGGTCTCTGCTTCGGTCTCCGACTCGCTCTCGCCGGTGGACTCGGTCGCGTCGTCGCTCTCGCCGACCTCGTCGGCGCCACCATCGTCATCACCCGAGCAAGCGGGCAGAGCGAGGAGCAGCAAGGGCAGCGAAACGAGACACAGGTGCCTGGGAAGGGTCATCGTGAGGGGTTCTCCGGTGGATGTCGTAGTTGGCGCCGCGTCCGGAGAGCGGCGCCACAGACGATAGTGAAATCTGTTTTCAATTACAAAGAGAGCCTCTGTGAGGCTCCCCGCAAGCGAGGAACGCTGGTGGGTGCACTTGACGGTACGCCCAGCCAGCTCGCATGATTAACCGAAATGAAAGCGACTTTCATTTGCGGGGTTCGCGGTCTCCGCTCGGGGATGTCCCTGGTCGTCGCGTCGATCGGGCTCGCAGCCTGCGTCGACCTCGAGCTCCCCCCGACCGACGAGCAGGCCGACTCCTCCGATACCGACGCTTGCACCGACGACTGCCCGAGCATCGAGCATGGCTTCTCCGGTGAAGTGATCCTGTTCGCCAACGCGAGGCTTTCGGATCCTTCGTCGTCGTTTCAGAGCCACCTCCCGCTCGACGAAGAGGGGACCTTCATCGGCAACAGCTTGTATCTCTACGACCCCACGCGGGTCTGCGACGACGGAGGCAACGCCTGCCGGGTGGTCGAGCTCGGCTGGATGCGCCTCGACGAGCGGCTCGGCGAGATCTCGCTCGATGACGGGAGCCTGCGCAAGTTCGTCGTCCGCGACATCGCCTGGCACCCCGAGCACGGGCTGTGGGCGGCGACCTTCGACACCTTCAACGACGAGTGGTCGATCTCGAAGCTCGAGGTGCCGGACTGGACGCTGACCAGCAACTCGATCGGCGTCGATCGCTGGGTGGTCCCGCCGGGCCCGGCCGAGAGCCCGAGCACCGATCCCTGCTACTGGTTCGAGGCCGTCAGCGGGCTCGGCTTCGCCGGCGACGAGCTGCTGCTCGGCGTGCGCGGGGCCGGCAGCAAGGGACTGTGGACCGATGGCTCGCTGCTGCGCATCGACATGAGCGTGTTCGATCAGGGCCACTGCGTGCACCCGAGCGACGTCTCGCAAGATCCGCTCTACTACGCGTGCGATGTGGTCTGCGAGCCTTGGTGCAGCTTCGGCTCCAAGGTCGGTGTGGCCGGAGACATCGTCGCCGAGCGCGAGGGCGCGGGCGCGTCGGCCTGGCTGCGCAGCGAGGACGAGACGATCATGCCGCTCGCCCGCAACGAGCTGGCCTCGTGTCAGCCGCCCGAGCCCGGCCAGGTCAGCAGCGGCGAGCCCGACAACGTGTATGACGACGAGGTCGTGCGCGGCGACGAGATCGATGGCCTCGCGCGGGTCGGCGACAAGCTCTACGGCCTCAGCGTGCTCGGCAAGGTCTACGAGATCGACGAGGTCCAGCGGACGATCGAGCAGATCGACGACCTGTCCAACTTGTTCCCCGAGCAAGGCCTGCGCCTGCGTGGCGCCACCGAGGTCGTGCTGCCCTCCGAGTGAGCACCACGCTCGCGCCGTCATGTCGCCTCTGTCCGTACTCCTCGCCGGGTTCGTGCTCGCGCCCCCGGGCGAGCCGCGCCGCAATGACGACGCGATCGCGCCGGTCGAGATCATCGCGCCGCCGGCTCCCGGCGAGGTCCGGCCGCCGAACCCCGAGCAGCCTCCGAGCGAGCCGCCCGAGCAGCCTGTCGAGGATCAGCCAACGTCCGACGAGGCGCCGAGCGAGGCTGCGCCCGTCGAAGCACCCGCGCCCGTCGAAGCGCCCGCGCCCAAGGACGACATCCCGACCGACGAAGACGTCCCGCTCGACGAGGACATCGTCGAGGACGACGACGAGCCCCCCCGCGAGGACGACGAGGTCCGCGAGATCGTCGTGAGCGCGAGCGCGCTCGGCCGCGGCAAGGCGATCGACGTGTTCACCCACGCGGGCGGCCGCACGCTGATCGGCAAGACCGAGATGCACGAGAGCGGGGCGACCAGCGTCGGCGAGGCGCTCGACCGAGCCCCCGGCGTCCGCGTGGTCGAGGGCAACTCGGGCCAGGGCAGCCAAGACACCAAGCTCAACATCGGCGTGCGCGGGGTCAACCCACGGCTGAGCTCGCGCGCGACCGTGCTGCTCGACGAGATCCCGATCGCGCCCGCGCCCTACGGGCAGCCCGAGCTCAGCCTGTTCCCGCTCTCGCTCTTCTCGATCGCCGAGGTCGACGCGATCCGCGGCGGCGTGTCGGCCCGCTACGGCCCGCAGACCTCGGGTGGCGTGTTCAACCTGGTCTCGAACCCGATCCCGCTCTACCCGCAGATCTCGCTCTTCACTCAGGCCGACACCAACAACGACCTCTCGATCGGCGGCGCCTACGGGGCGACGCACGGGCGCTTCGGCATGTACCTCGAGTACGCGCCTCGCTTTGGCCGGTCCTATCGCGAGCACAGCGACAAGGAGGTTCATGGTGGCCTCGCCAAGTTCCAGTGGAAGTTCAACGAGCGCATGAAGCTGATGTCGCTGACCCACGGATTTTGGGAGAACAGCGACCTCCCGGGCGGCCTCAATCGCGCGCAGTACGACGAGAACCCGTTTCAGAGCGTACGCCCCTTCGACTACTTCCGCGGCCGGCGTGCCGGCACCGCGCTGTCCCTCGACTGGCAGCCGACCGACCGCCAGGACGTCGACATATCTGCCTGGTATGCGCACACCTTTCGCACGACCAAGCTGGCGTCGAATGGAGCGCGTCAATATGACCTGGTCGAGAATTTCCGGATTACTCCGCGCACTTATGACGTGATGGGCATCGAGCCGCGCTGGGCGATGCGCTGGGATCACGACAAGATCGACCTCTCGCACCAGCTCTCGATCGGCGGCCGGATCGGCTACGAGATCGCCAAGATTCGCACGCTGACCGAAGAATTCGGGACCGTGCTCCCGAGCACCGACATCGACGGTCGAACCGCCGCTTATGCCGGCTATCTGACCGAAAAGCTGTTCTTGCTCGAGGGTGACCTCGTGCTCGAGGCTGGCATGCGGATCGAGTACATCCAATTGGCCGGCCGCTCCAACCTCGGCGACCCATTCCTGCTGCGGCGCAATTTCTGGGCCCCGCTCCCGGCTGCCTCGATCTGGTATGCGCCAATCGACGAGCTCGCGATCTTCCTCGCCTATGGCCGATCGTTTGGCCCCCCTCGCTATCTGCAGCTGGCTGCCGCGCCCGACGACGTAGTGCTCGAGCCCGAGACATCCAATAGCGTCGAGCTCGGGCTCAAGATCCTCGAGCTCGGTGGTATCTACGCCGAGAGCACCGCTTGGTACAAGGACTTCACCCAGTTCGTCGACGAAGGCACGGACTCCTTCGACCTGATCCCCAAGATCTATATGTATGGGGTCGAGAGCGAGCTCTACTGGTATCCAGGCGAGGTCTGGACCATGCCCGGCGAGCTCGAGATTTACGCTGGTTACGGCTGGACCGGCAGCTACCTGCTCGGCCTCACGTTCGAGGGCTCGCAGATGCCCTGGTACCCCGAGCACGAGGCGTGGGCGGGTGGCAGCTACGCGTTCGACTTTGGCCTCAAGCTCGGGGCCGACGTCATGTACACGGGCAAGCAATACACCGATTATGACAACCGCGAGATGGAAGACGTCCCGGACGCAGCGTACGGGCCGATCCCGCAATATACGCTGGTCAACGTGTGGGCGCGAATGCAGACCCCGCTGCCGCGCGGCTGGCGATTGGAGTTCACCGGCGGGGTCAAGAACATCGGCGACGTCCGCTACTTCTCGCGGACCGACGATCGCAACGAAGGCATGTTGCTCGGGCGGCCGCGGACCTTCTATTTGAGCGTCGGCTTCGCCCACGACTTCTTGCCCAAGCACATGCGCGAGCCGAAGAAGCGCAAGAGCAAGGGCCGGCAGGCGGGCTCGCGCACGTTCGGAGAGGACGATCTCCGGGCGATGGGGCTTTAGCGCTACCTCCGCTGATACACCTGCACGCGCAGGTACTCGCCCTCCGCGTGACCCGGCCAGACCGGATGGTCCGGCCCCGGGCCCCAGCTCCCAACCACCGTGCAGGGACGACCGCTTCGTTGCCCCGCGTCGAGCATCGCCCGATCGAGCTGCGCGGCGTTGAGGTGGTGGCTGCACGAGCACGCGAGCAGCAGCCCGCCTTCGTGCAGGCGCCCGAGCATGATCCCGATCGTCCGCGTCATCGCCCCGAGCGCGCGCGGCAGGTCCCGTCGGCTCGAGGCGATCTTGGGCGGATCGAACACGATCGCGGCGAAGGGGCCCGCGAGCGCGGGCTCGTCGAGCGGCCCGAACATGTCGGCGGAGATCGGACGTACGCGCTCGCGCAGGCCGTTGCGCTCGGTGTTGCGCTCGACCCAGGCGAGCGCGTCACGGCTCTGATCGACGGCGACGACCTCCCGACCGACCCGCGCTGCGGCGAGCGAGAACCCACCAATGTGGCTGCCGAGATCGAGCACCGGACCCGCGAGCGAGGAGCCGCCGAGCAGCGCGGCGAGCCGGGCTCGGTTCTCGCGTTGATCGTGATAGGCCCCGGTCTTCTGCGCGGGCCCCCGCTGCGGAGCCGCGGCGGCGAGCTCGAGGCCATGCTCGCGCCAGCGCAGCTCGGCAGGTCCCGCGGGATCACCCAGCACCTCGACGCCAGCCGAAAAACCCTCGCGCTCGGCCGCGGCGGCCGGGGCGATCACGATCGTGCCCTCGACGTCGTCGCGCTCGCGCAGCCGAGCGAGCAGCTCGGCTCGACGTGCGGCGATCGGTGCCGTGGTGATCTGGACCACCCGCCAGGTCCCGAACCGGTCAATCACCAAGCCGGGGACGCCGTCGCCTTCGCTGTTGAGCTCACGAAAGCCGGTGGTTGGCGCGGTCGGATCGGTGGCACGCAAGCCCAGGCTGGCGCGGGCCGAGAGCGCACGGTCGAGGCGATGCCCGAGCCAGCCCGCCTCGATCGGGCGCTCACCGAAGCTCAGCATGCGCAGCACGATCGCCGACTCGGGCGAGTAGAGGCCGAAGCCGAGGGTCCGACCGCGATGGTCGACGAGCTCGCCGATCGCCGCGGGATCGGGCGGGCCGAGCACGCGAGCGACTTGCTGGCGGCGGATCCACGGACCTTGCGCCGGCTCGATCTTGCCGGCGTCGCGGCGCAATTCGACGCGCACGGACACGGCCGGGATGCTACTCGTGCGATCGGATCACGGCCAGCAAGCTTGGCGCGATCCATCGCGGTGGATCGATCGGGCTGCTATGTTCCCGGCGGTGTCGGCCCTCGCTCTGCGCATCTTCCTGGCTCTCGCGCCACCCACCGAAGACTCGGCGGAGCCTCCGACCACGACCCAGCCCACGTCTGCAGACGAACAGACGAGCGCGCCCACCGAGCCGCCGACCGAGGGGCCCGTTCCACCGCCTCGGCTCGACGTCCCTCCCGAGGTCCCACCGCCGGAGATCGAGCCCGACCAACCGAGCCTCGAGCCCGGCGAGCAGCCCCCCGGCACCACACCACCGGGCGAGAGCGGCGGCGTAGTCGTACCCGACTCCCCCGCCGGCGAGCCGGAGCTCGAGTGGGAGGACGAGCGGGCGTTCGCCGACCTCCCCTACCTGCCCACGCCCGCGCGCAAGTCGGCGATCCGTCGCAACAACGACATCTCGATCCGGCCCTTCCGCAAGCCGCTCTTCTCGATCGCCGCGGCTGCCCGCATGGGCGTGCAGCTAACCAGCGGCCGCGAGATCGTCCAGCCCTTCGGCTACGGCTTCGCGGCCCAGCTGCGCCTGCACTTCGCGCGCGTGATCAAGTCGCGCTTTGGCTTCGAGCTCCACGCCGGCCACACGCGCTGGCAGCAGCGGCAGGACTTCGAGCCGATCGTCGTCGGCAGCAGCGAAGCGACGGTCACTCGGATCATGCTGCTGACCCACACCGACTTCAGCGTCGGACCCTCGTTCGAGATCCCGATCGGTGCCGTGTTCTTGCAGCTCGGCGCAGGCGCAGGCGTGGCCGTGTCCACGCTCTCGCGCCCGCGCTCCGCCGACGCGCGCGAGGATCAACAGCTCAGCAACGCCAACCCGCTGGTCCGCGGCGGCGTGTCGCTCGGGATCCCGATCTTGAATCGCCACGGCCTCGCGCTCGGGACTGGCGTGCACCACGTGTTCTCGCAGCGGGAGGTCACGGTCGATCCGGTCGGCGATCCCGAGGGCGCCAAGGCGGTCCCCTTCGCGACCTGGCTCGAGGTCTACGGCGCCTATCAGATCTGGTTCTGATCGAGCGCTCGCGCGAGCCAGGCGACGATGCTCGCCGAGTCGACGCCGAAGCTGGAGAACCCCGGCACCAGCACGCCCTCGACGGTGGTGCGGAGCAGCTCCACCAGCTCGCTGCGGGCGAGCACGCCGTGGGCCCGCAGCGTCGGGCTGACCTCGGCCTGGATGCGAGGATCGAGCAGCTCGGCCGGCACCGTCGCGTCGAGCATCCGGGCGAAGTGCTCGGCCAGCCACTCGCGGTCATCGACGCTGGCGAGGCGAGCCCAGCCGAGCCGCGCGTGCTGGACCTCGTCGGCGAGGATCGTCCGCATCGCCTCCTTGGACTCGGGCTCGGTCGTGACTTGGTACGAGCGCATCAGCAGGGCCGCGTTGATCGACTCGGTCAGGCAGCCGAACGCGACCAGCTCCCAGGTCAGCCGGCGCTCCGCCGAGAGATCGGCCGGAGCGACCTCGGGGACCGGACGCTCGTGGAGATCTTGCTGCCCATGACCGAACCGCTCGGCCAGCGCTTGGCAGCGCGCCCGATGGCGGCGCTCGTCCGAGATCGCCTCGCGTGCCAGCGCGACCATGGCAGGAGGCGCACTATCTCGCTCGAGGCGCGCCGCGATCCGGACGAAGCGGCTCGCGGCCTCGTTCTCCGACCGGGCCCGAAAGGCCCACATCGCTGCGACGACCCGCCGCTCTCGTGCATCGAGCTCGACCATCGTGATTCGCTCCGAGCCCCATTCAGCCCCCGTGGGGCTGACGAAGGCAATT
>CBFGLP010000665.1:0-3799 GCA_965649595.1 uncultured Myxococcales bacterium
TGCGACGACGGCAACAACGTCAGCGAGGACGGCTGCGACGCGCAGTGCCAAGCCGAGTGCGACGGCGAGGTCCTCGTGCAGGACTGGGGCGGGTACACCTATTACAAGGTCCCGGTCATGGGTCTGATGACCGACACCAACGTCCAGCAGGCTTGTGCGGACTGCGGTCTGCTGGTGCCCTGCTCGGGCCCGGCCGGCTGCAACTACAACGACAACATCTGCACGCAGACCAACAACGAGGTCAGCTGCGGAAACCCGATGCTCGGGCTCGCGACGCTGCTGTGCAATAACAACCCGGCCTCGTGCCAGCAGCTGTGGGGCGTCTACCAGTACATGGGCCACGTCTGGAGCAACGACTCGGCTTGCGGCGCCGAGCAAGGGTCGTGGTGCTCGACCGGCAACACGCAGTCGAACAAGCACACGCTCTGCGTCTCGCCCTAATCCAGGACTTCCACGCGCTCGCTCTCGTCACCGAGCTCGCGCCGGCGGCTCTCGACGAACCCCGGCAGCTCTCCGTTGAGCGCCGCGACCACGGCCGGGACCACGCCGGCCGAGGCCTCGGTCCGCCACGAGAACACGTAGCTGGCCCCGGCCTCGTAGAGCATCGGGATGTCCTTCAGCCGTGTCGCGTTGATCATGATCTTCGCGTCGGGGGCCAGCCTGCGCAGCTGCCGGGTCAGCTCGACGGTGGTGATGCCCTTGAGGATGTCGTCGGTGATCGTCGAGACGATCACCTCGGCCTGGGTCACGCCAGAGTCGCGCAAGGTCGCCGGGTTGGCGATGTCTCCGTAGACGACCCCCGCTCCGCGAGACCGGATGCGGTCGTGGATGGCCACGTTGAAGTCGACGACCAGCGTGCGCGGGACCATGTCCGGGTGCAGGCGCTCGATGTCGTGCAGCATCGACGAGGCCAGCCGGTGAAAGCCGAGGAACGCCACCCGGGGCGGCTCCTCGTCGGCGGCCTTCGCCGGGCCGTTCTCGCGCTCGCGGATGCCGAGCTTGCCGAGCAACGACGCCATCCGGACGAACAGCGGATCGGCGAGGTTGAACAGCATCGGGGTCAGGATCGCCGTCAGCACGAACGCGAAGATCACCACGCTGACGAACTGCCCGTCGATGTGCCCGAGCGAGAGCCCGAGGTACGCGATCACCAGCGCGAACTCGGACACCTGCGCGAGCTTGGTCGAGGTCGTCAGCGCGTGCCGACGATCGAGCCCGGTCGCGTAGAGCAGCGGGAGGAACACCATGTAGCGCAGCAGCAGCGTCACGAGCGCGAGCAGCAGCGCGACCAGCAGCACCGCGGGTCCGTCGGGGATTGGGATGCTCATGCCCAGCGCGACGAAGAAGAGCGTGATGAAGAAGTCGCGCAGGTTGCTGACCTTGGCTACGACCTCGTGCGCGTAGGGGAAGCTGGCCATGCTCGCGCCCGCGATCAGGGCGCCGAGCTCCATCGAGACCGAGGGGTGGAGCGGGAGGTTCAGCGCGGTCGACCAGGGCCCGAGCTGGCCCGCGAACATGCCGAGCCCGAAGCACCAGCCGAGCGCCAGCGTGACGACCAGCTCGGGTGACTTGGCGACCCGACGAAACGCGGCCGGCAGCGCGTAGCGGGTCAGCAGCCAGGCGAGGCCGATCACCAAGAGCACGCCCAAGAAGGTGCCGAGCAGCGGGGCGAGGTCGGGGTTGTCGAGGTTCGGCTGCAGCGCCAGCACGACGATCGCCCAGATGTCCTGGAAGATCAGCAGCCCGACGCAGAGCCGACCATCGACGGTGTCCATCTGCAGGCGCTCCTGCAGGACCTTCACGACCAGCAGCGTCGACGAGAACGAGCAGGCGAGCGCCAGGTACAGCACGGTCCGCGGGCTGTCGAAGAGCGCGAGACCGGTCGCGGACAAGCCCGCGAACACGGCCGCGGCGACCAGCCCCGTGAGCGGAACCTGAGCGAGGCCGGTGACGATCAAGGTGCGCCCGCTGGCGAGCAGCGCGTGGAGGTCGAGCTCGAGACCGATCAGGAAGAGCAGCAGGGTCAGGCCGAGGCCGGCGATCGTCTCGATCTGCTCGGCGTCATCGATGAACCCGAGCCCGACCGGCCCGACCAGGAGCCCCGCGAACACGAAGCCCGCGATGCTGGGCAAGCGGAGGCGCTCGCAGACGAGCGTCAAGATCGCAGCCGCGAGGAAGCAGATCGCGATGCCAGCGACCATCGGAGAAGGTCCGGCACCAGCCGCGAGGAGCGAGAGATGGATCGGCATGTCGAAGCGGATCGGTCGGGCTCAGCCGAGTCTTCGCCTATATCAGCGGACGAAGACAATTTCAGAGGTCAGGGCCACTGCTAGGGCTTCAGGTCTCGCCAAAACCGCCGCCGATCAGCTGGGTGAGCGCGGTGTGAGCCTCGCTTGCGTCGCGGCCTTCGACCCGCAAGCGGACCCTTGCGCCCTTTCCGCAGGCGAGCATGAGCACGCTCAAGATGCTCTTGGCGTCGACCTCCTGCTCGCCTTTCCCGAGCCAGACGCGGGACTCGTACTTGTTGGCGAGCGCGACCAGCTTCGCGGCGGCGCGAGCATGGAGGCCGAGGTGATTGATGATCTCTAGTTCGCTGGAGTGCTGCATTCGGTTTACGCGTGCTGCCGTGCGCGTGGGCTGCCACGAGCACGGGGTCGGACCTCGATGGGGGTGAGCGGGAGTGGCTCAGCTCCACGGAGGTCCGCGGGCGTCGTTGCACGCGATCCACCAGCGTTGGTGCGCTCGTGATGCTCGGGGCTCGAAGCCGTGCGCCGCGGCCGATGCACCCTCGAGCGAATGTCCCTCGACCAGCTCGCCTGTGCTCGCTGGCCCCTCGGCGTCGTTCTCATCGTCCTTGCGCGGGGTATCGCCCGCACGTTTGTCCCGGATCTTGGCCGCGGGCTTGTCGATCGGCTGACGGTCGACCTCCACCCGTCGAACCACGGGGCCGTCCGATGCTTCGTCCGAGCCGAGGCCCCCGAGCCACGCGAATATCACCGCCAAAAGGGCGGCGAGCACGACGCGAGGAAGGGCGCCACGTCGAGGCTCGGGGGAGCTCTGAACCACGAGAATCGATTCCTGCGGCTACTGTACCGTCTGCCCAATTCGGGTCAATGGGAATTGTTCCCTGCCCACGCTCCCCGACTGGTCCGGAATTTCGCAGGCTAGCTCGGCGAGCGAGGGCGAGAAGGGGTGGTCGAGCAGCGAGAAGCCGGGTTGCTCGACGTGAGCGATGGTGATCGGGCGAAGACCGACGTCGCCGAAGTGAAAGTGCAAGGTGACGCAGGCAGGCTGACGACGAGCGATCAGCACCGCGTCGGCGGCCTCGAGGGTGGAGAATCGGACGCAGCCATCGATCCAGGTGACGGTGGCGCTCAGCGGTCGATCGAGCTCGGACACCTGGATATCCTTGCAGCGGCTCGAGGTGCGATGAAGCGCGTCGAGATCGTGGAATCGCTGTGCGACCGCGACGATGGAGCCTTCGGCCGTGCCGATTCTCCGGCTCCGTGATCTCGCCGAGCGGCCGTCCCGACCTCGAGGTGGGCCCCGATCGACGTATTTCGATGGGCAGGTGCAGCGCTGTGTGGCTGCGTGACGGCCCGTGCTTCCAGCTTCCCGTGTCGACCCGACTCGGCCATCATCGTCGCATGCTCTTGCCGCGTCACTCTGCCAAGCTCTCGATCCCGCTGCTCGCCCTGCCGCTCTCGTGTACGGGCGACGACAAGCAGGACGACGACATTGGCGACGACACTGGCACCGAGACCGGAGGGGACGGCGACGGCGATGGTGACGGTGATGG
>CBFGLP010000666.1:0-9464 GCA_965649595.1 uncultured Myxococcales bacterium
TGCTCGTCGACCTCGGCAACCGCGGGATCTCGGGCCGGACGGCAGCCAAGGCGCTCAACCGCTGCGGCATCGAGCTCAACGGCAACTCGATCCCCTTCGACCCGCGCGGGCCCTTCGACCCCTCGGGCATCCGGATCGGTCTCGCGGCCCTGACCTCGCGCGGCATGACGACCGAGCACATGGGCACGGTCGCTGGGCTGATCGACGAGGGGATCCGCGAGGCGGCGGCCCACGAGGGCAAGGTCAGCGACGAGTTCGCGGCGGGGCTGCGCGGCAAGGTGGCGGAGTTCCTGCGACCCTTCCCTGCGCCAGGGCTTAGTCAGCCGCCCGCAGCTGAAGGGCTGTGACCGCGATGAGGGCAGCCCGGGGCGCGACGCTGCTGCTGGTCTGCCTGGCCACGCTCGCGTGCCAGGAGCCGCCGCCAGGCAAGGTCCACGCGGACCCGACGACCAGCGAGCAACCTCGCGAAGATCGGGCCGAGCTCACCCGCGAGGCGCATCGCGAGGCGATGGCGCGGCTGATCGAGGACGCGATCGGACCGCTCGAGCGGGCGGACCCGATCGGCGCGGCGACGATCGGTCGGGGCTCGCTCGGTCTGCCACCGCTCGCGCTCGGCGATCGCTCGGCGGTCCAGGGCGTCTTCGATCCGATCTGGGCGCAGGCGAACGAGATCGACGAGAGCGCGCTCGAGCCCGCCGACGTGATCGTGCTGCGGACGATCCGCTTCGCGCTCGGGCGCATGCACGATGATCTGGTCCGCCGGCCCAAGCTGCGCAGCGAGCCGCTGGTCGCAGTCCGAGCGATCGAGGAGCTCGTCGACGCGCTGCTCGGCAGCAGCTTGTCCGGCTCGTGCAGCGACTGCGCTCGCGCGTTCGAGGAGGTCGCGCGGGTGCTGCCGAGCGTCGATCAGCAGCTCGCCGAGGCCTCGCTCGCGCAGGCCGAGCACGCCCGCCGCCGCACGCTCGCGCTGATCGAGCGGCTGGACGCGGTGGGCTCTCGACCGGGGATCGGCGGGCCCGCGCTCGACAAGGCCAAGGCGGCCCTGCGCGAGCACGAAGCTCGGCTCGCTACCCTGATCGCTAGCTTGCCCGACGCGCCCGTCGGCGACTGGACCAGCACGAGCTCGGGGCCGCGGCCGGCCGGCATTCGCCGCTTGCCCGACGTGCTCGGCGAGCGAGCGCTGGTTCGGATGCTCGGCAGCGAGGAGCGGCTCGACGAGCCACCCGCGCGGCTGTGGGCGCTGACCAAGGCGCACGTTCGCCGGTGGACGACCATGCGAGCCGAGCTGGTCGGCCCCGAGCCGATCGTCGATCCCCCGGGGCCCGTCGATCTCCAGCGCTGCTCGGCCGCGCTCGACCGCCTGCGCACGGGGCTGGCCGCGATCCCGGAGATCCGTCCGCCCGAGCTCGACTGCCAAACCTGGTTGGCGATCCGCGGCGATCGGGCCCGCAGCGAGGGCGAGCTGGTGCTCGAGCTGCTCGACGACGCGGTGATCGAGCCGCAGCGACGCGCCCTGCGAGCGCAGGAGCTGCCGACGATCGCCCTGATCCGGGGGCAGTGGAGCGGCGAGGTCCACCGGCACCTGCGTCGGGTGATGCTGCTGGCCCGGCTCGACGAGCGAGCGGCCAAGGCTCGCGCGCTCGACGAGGGCCGCCGCGCGCTCTGCCTCGCCTCGGCGGCGCTGTGGATCCATGCTCGGCTCGGACCCGCGGACGAGGTCCAGCTGGTGCTCGGGCCCGAGTGCGCCGACCTGGGCAGCGCCCAGGAGGTCACACAGATGGTGCTCGGAGATCCTCGCGGCGCGCTGACCGGGCTCGGCCTCGCGTTGATCGGCGACGAGCCGGCCGCGATGGCTGGGTTCGAGCGCTTTTGGTGGGCGCCGCTCGGGTTAATGCGGACGCTCGCGACACCGCCGGGAATGCACCCCGACGCGCACGAGCTGCCGAGCGAACAGACGAGCGAGGGCAGCGACGTGGGCGTCGATCCGAGCATGAAGATCCAGGTCGAAGAGCTGAGCGCCGAAACCGAGGGCGCTCGAGCACCTTGAGCCATGTCGATCCTGGACCGCCCGGAAGATCTCGGACGCGGGCTCGACCCCGAGCTCCGCAAGCGCTTGGATCGTGGCGACCACGAGGCGGTCGCTAGCGAGCTGCTCGCCGCCGATCGAGCCCGCGAGGCCGGCTGGGTGCTCGAGCAGATCTGGGACTTCGCGAGCGCGACCCGCTGCTATCTGCGCGGGGGCCACGAGCTCGACGCGCTGCGCACCGCGGTCGAGGAGCGCCGACCCGATCTGCTCGAGACCGTGCTGCAGGCGCTCGAGCAGTCTGGCTCGGCCGAGCTGCTGCGAGCCGGCGCTCAACAGCTCGCGCGTCGAGGTCTCCACGAGCTCTCGGCCCGCCTGCTCGAGCTGGCCGAGGCTGGCCCCGAGCTGCAGGCGGCCGCGTTGCTGCGAGCCGGCGATCGGCTGGCGGCGGCCCGCGTGCTGGCCGAGGCTGGCCAGCCGCGTGCGGCCCTCGACGCGCTCGGGACCCTCGAGCTGCACGCCTCGCCGCCGCGCGAGCCCGAGGCCCACGCGCTCGCGGCCCAGCTGCGCTGGGATCTGGGTGACGCCGAGGGCACCGCTCGCCACGCGCAAGAGGCCCGCCGCGCCGGCGCGATCGAGGGCGACTCGGGTCGTCGCGTCCGCGTGCTGCTCGCTCGGGCGCTCGCCAGCCTCGGCCACGATCTCGCCGGCCAGCTGGTGCTCGGCGAGGGCGCTGGCGGAACCGAAGGTACACCGCCCGAGCTCGAGCATCACGGCCGCTACCGCGTGACCGGGACGCTGCCGCCCGCCTACGCCGGAGCCGCGTACGTGGGCGTCGATCGGCTCACGCTGCAAGAGGTCGAGCTGCACATGCTGCTCGCCGAGTACGGCGAGCTCGACCGCCCGGAGCCCGCGGTCCTGCAAGCGGTCGAGCGCTTCTTACAGGTCGCCGAGGCTGCGAACCGGCTCGGCCACCCGGCGATCCGTCCGATCCTGCGCACCGAGGCGCGCGAGGGCTTGCTCGTGATGCCGCGCCGCGAAGGCCCGCTGCTGCGCAGCCTGATCCGTCCGCCCGGCCTCGAGCAAGCGACCGCTCGCGCGCGCTCGATCGTCGCGTTCATGCTCGACGGCTTGGCGACCGCGCACGCGCACGGGCTCGTGCACGGCTCGCTGCTGCCGAGCACGATCGTCTGCGATCCGCTCGGTCGGCCGCTGCTCGGGCCGTTCGGCGCCAACCACCTCTCGGGCCTCACGGCCACCCGCACCGGCGGGCTCGAGGAGCTGCTAGCGATCACGCCGCCGGAGCAGCGCAGCGGCGGGGCCCCAACCCAGGCCAGCGACATCTACATGATCGGCGCGCTGTGGGCCGCGCTGCTGACCGGACGCCTCGCGCCGACGCTCGACGAGCTGCCCGCGATCGAACGCGAGCTGATCGCCAAGCTCTTGGCCGAAGACCCCGACGAGCGCCCGAGCGCCCGCGTGGTGCTGACTCGCCTGCAGAGCCCGGTCGAGGATCTCAGCGAGCTCGCCCGCGCTCCCCTGCCCGGCCCCGACGAGTCGATGCGCGCCGCCACGCTCGATCCTCGGCTCGGCCGTCCGATCACGGTCGTCGCGGCCGAGGGCTGGTCGGAGGCGCTGCTCGACGCGCTGTGCATGTCTCGCAACCCTTGGCTGCAGACGATCCTCGATCGCGAGGGGCGAACCTTTCAGCTCGCCGCCTGGCCGGAGGGCTGCCGCACGCTCGCACCCGAGACCGACTGGCGGAGCATGCTCGACCCGCTCGCGCTCGAGCTGCTGACGCCGACCGGTGAGCCCAACGCGTTCGAGCCGACGCCGACGCCCGAGTTTGAAGGTGAGGCGCTGCGCGAGGCGGTGATCGAGCGGCTCGATCGCTTGGGTGGTAGCGCGATCGTGGTCACACCCGCGGACGAGTTCATGCTCGCCCTCGATCGATTACTGGGGGCCTAACTACTTGGTCAACGTGCGGACCAAGCCAGCGGTGAACGCCTCGATCAGCGAGGACTCATCGGGGATCGGGAACGCCGGGTGCTTCTCGTTGAAGCGACCGTTGTTGAGCAGCGAGCACAGCCCGTGCACGGACGCCCACAGCTGGAACGAGGCCAGCTGGACGTCGACGCCGTCACGCCAAACGCCCCGCTCGACGCCCAGCGCCATCGACTCCTGCACCGCCCGCAGCGGCCGGAGCGTCCGACGGACCTCGTCTTCGCTCAGCTCGGCCCACTCGAGCTGATCGTGCTCCATCAGGACCGAATACAGCCACTTGTTGGACCGAGCGAATTCGATGTAGCGACGAATTACCTCGGCCAGGCGCGCGGCCGGATCGTCGAGATCGAGCGCCGGCTGCAACGCGTCGTAGAGCAGGTCGATGCCGTAGACTCGAATCTCGCGCAGAATCGACGACTTGCTCTCGAAATGCTGATACAGCGCCGTAGCGCTCACGCCCAACCGCGAGGCGATACCTCGCATGGTCAGGCCTTCTTCGCCGAGCTGACTACCGAGCTCGAGGCTGGTCTGAATGATGGCTTCCCTCAAACCTGCGTTGCAGCGGCGCGACACGCCCCTACGGTAACATCATTTCGTCGATGTCGACGGACGAATTACAGCGGGGCCGAGGACATTGGCCGATCACCCTGGCGCTCGCCCTCGCCTGCCTCGGCCTGACCCTGTGGGCCCTGCCTCGCAGCGTCCAGGCCGGTGACGCAGGCGAATTCTCGACCATCATGCTGGCGGGCGGTGTCCCGCATCCACCAGGCTATCCGTGGATGCGCATGCTCGGGCCCATCGCCCGGTTCTTGCATGGCCTCGGCGTCCCCCCGGCGAGCGCAGCTGCCCTGCCTCCGGCCCTCGCTGGCGTGGCGGCCTGGGTCGTTCTGCACCGCGTCTGCGTCGGCTGGGGGCAGGCGTGGACGGGCGCATTCGTGCTGCTGCTCTGTGCTGCTTCACCACTCGTAATCGTGCACGCCAACGACAGCGAGGTTTGGGGCGTGCACCTGCTGTTCATTGCAATCTTCCTTCACGCTTCGGCGCGAGCGCAGGCTGGGGTACATCCATTTCGACTGGGGTTATTGCTGGGACTCGCAGTCAGCCACCACCTGACGGCGGTGCTCTTGGTTCCGATCGCCATTGCGGTCGCGTGGCCTCGAGGGCCCCACGGGTCCCCCCTGGTGATTTCGCTGCTACGTCAGGGCGGGCTCGGCTTGCTCGGAAGCGCGCTGGGACTGGTTCCTTTGCTGACGCTGGCGATCGGTGAAGGCGGAGCTTGGCGCTGGGGAGAGGTCCGCGAGCTCGACGGCCTGCTCCACCACGTGTTGCGGCGCGACTACGGGACCTTGCAGCTGAGCCTGCACGAGGGCAGCGTCGCGGCTTCCGACACGATCGGGCGCACGCTCGCCAGCCTCGGCGAGGTCGGGGCGGCGGGGCTGATCCGATCCGCTGCCTTCGGCGCGTTGCTGCTAGTCGTCGCGCTCGCCGTGCTCGCTCGGTCGGCATCGGCCGCTCGCAGCTCGCTCGCGCTCGGTTGGCCGCTCGCGCTCGGTTGGGGAATCGCCCTGTTGCTCTCGACACTCGGCTTCCCGGCCCTGCACGACATTGATCCTCACAACCCCTTCGGCGCGTGGATCCTCGAGCGCTTCGATCTCCTGCCGCTCGCGCTGCTCGGCGTCCCGCTCTCGCTCGCGCTCGGACACGCGGGCGAGTGGCTGCGAGCGCGGCTGACCGAGCGCCCGCGCTTGCTCGACGTCGGCGCAGCCGCGGTCGCCCTCGCGTTGCTCGGCGGTCAGCTCGTCGCGGTGCTCGAGCGTGGACGACCAGCCGAGGATCGTGCGGTCGAGCGAGCCGCGATCGATCTGGTCGAGAGCCCAGATCCCGAGGGCCCGACGCTGACAGGCACCGACATCCACGCGATCGTGCTCGGCACCGACGACCACCGCACCTTCCCGGTCCTCTACGTGCAGGAGGTGCTCGGCGCTGGTCGACACACGCTCTACATCGACGCGTCGCTGCTCACTCGACCTTGGTACCGCGAGCACCTGCGACGACGCTTCCCCGAGCTGCCCGAGGTCGACAAGCCGCTGCGACTGATCGGCGCGCTGTGGTCCGACCCGCGCTTCGACGCGGTGCCGATCTACATGGCCAACGTCTGGTCCGCGCCCGCCGAGCGGCTGGCCAGGGTTCCCGAGGGCATGCTGTGGCGAGTCGTGCCGCCCAGCGATCACCCCCGCTTCGATCCCTCGCACTGGACCCCCGACGCGATCGCCGATCGCCACCTCGCGGCGTTCGAGCGCTACACAATCAGCCCCAGCGACTTCCCCCCGCCGTCGCGGCTGGGTGCCCCCACCGCCCATCCTTGGTCGAGCGACCTTCGCTTTGCCTATTCGGACAAGGCACGAGCGCTGGCATCTGCGCTCGTGCGAGCGGGTCGGCTCGACCGCTTGGATGCAATCGAGCACGCGCTTAGCACGCGTACGGGAGAGACACTGCCCTGAGCCACACCCCTCGACAGCCCCGCGCGAGTCAGTAAAAAACGCCCCGATGAACGCACTCGACCGCGAGCTACAGACCGCTCTCGAGCTCGCTCAGCGCTGCGGAGCGATCGCCCTGCGCATTCAAGCGGGCGGCGCCGCCACGATGCAGACCGAGGACAAGCCCGATGACCAAGGACCGGTCACGCGCGCCGATCTGGCGGTCGAGACCGAGATCGTTCGAGAGCTGCGCTCGAGCTTCCCCAACGACGCGATCCTTGCCGAAGAAGGCGTCGGCGATCACATCGATCACGACTGGCGCGAGCGCGAGCGGGTGTGGATGATCGATCCGGTCGACGGCACGCGCGACTTCAGCGAGGGCTCCGACGACTGGGCGATCCACATCGGCTTGTGCATCGAGGGCAGGCCGGCGCTGGGGGTCGTGCACGAGCCGGGCAGCCATCGCACGAGCTGGGCGATCGCACACGGGGGCACCAAGCTGGCGTGGACCCGCTGCCGCGACAGCGCGCCGGAGGCCCTGCACGGGGTTGGTCGTCACGGTCCTCGCTGGCAGCTGGTCAGCAGCAAGAACCATCGCACGCCGCGGATCGAGCCGGTCGCCGAGCTGCTGGGCATCAACCTCGACGCGCAGCTGCGGATCGGCAGCACCGGAGTGAAGATCGCTCTGGTCGCCCGCGGCGGCGCCGGGATCTATGCGCACCCGAGCGAGGGCACGAAGCTGTGGGACACCTGCGCGCCGCAGGTGCTCTTGATGGCGTCGGGCGGCAAGCTGACCGACATGCTCGGCGTGGAGATCGACTACGCGTCGGGCCAGGTCGCCAATCGCCGCGGCCTGCTCGCGACGGCGCAAGGTGTCGACCACGAGGCGATCGTCGCCACGGTCCGGCCCTTGGCCGAAAGTTGGTTCGGGTGACGAAACGAAAACGGGGCCGCTCTGCGTGCGGCCCCGTGAACCAGGGACGGCGAATCCCCTAAAGACCGGAGATCGTCATCCGATCGACCCGGAAGCTCGGGGCAGACACCGAGCTGCGATGCTCGAGGTCGCTGGCGACCGCGTCGATGCCCTGCAGCAGCTCGTCGAGGTTGCGCGAGATCGTGATCTCGCTGACCGGGACGGTCAGGCGCCCGTGCTCGATCAGGAAGCCCGAGGCCCCGCGCGAGAAGTTGCCGGTCACCGGATCGAAGCCGAAGCCCATCATCGAGGTCACGTAGAGGCCGCGCTCGATGCCCTGCAGCAACGCGTCGGGGTCCAGCTCGCCCGCGAGCATGAAGAAGTTGCTGGTCGTCGAGTGGGGGATGCCGCCGCCGCCACCGCCCGAGTGGGTCGGGGGCAGCTTGAGCTTGCGGGAGCTGTAGGTGTCGAGCAGGAACGACTCGAGTGAGCCCTGGTCGACGACGACGTTGCGGCGAACCGAGCGGCCCTCGCCGTCGTAGCGGCGCGAGCCCGGGCCGCGCGGGAGCAAGGGATCGTCGACGATCGTGACGAGCGAGCTGGCGATCTTGGTGCCCAGCCGATTGCCGAGGTAGCTCTGCTCGCGATAGATCGCGTCACCGACGACGCACGACGCGAGCAGCCCGATGATGGAGCCGGCCGACTCGTTGTCGAACACGACCGGGTAGACGCCGGTCTCGAGCTTGACCGAGCCGAGCGCACGGACGGCCCGCTCGGCGGCCTCGCGCCCGACCGCCGCCGGATCGAGCAGCTCCTCGAAGTGGCGAGCGCCGGTCCAGTAGAACCCGTTGCGCTTCTTGCCGCCCTCGTCGTCGGCCACGACCGACACGACCAAGCTCGCGTAAGAGCCCGCGGCGACGCCGACGAAGCCACCCGAGGTCGCTAGCACCGTATGGCTGGCGGTGCGCGAGACCGTGGCGCCCTCGGTCGAGGTGATCTTGTCGGAGAAGGCCATCGCCGCCTGCTCGCCAGCCAGCGCCAGCTCGAGCGCCTGGTCGGCCGCGATCGCGGCGGTCCGCGAGTCCCACAGATCGAGGGTCGGGAACTCGCTCGTCAGCTCCTCGGGATCGGGCGGTGCGGCCAGCGGATCGGGCTCGGACAGCTCGGCCATCTCGACTACCCGGGCGAGGAAGCGCTCGACGCCCTCGCGCGAGAGATCGGTGGTCGACGACGACGCGACCCGCTCGTTGGTCACGACCCGAACCGACAGACCACGCGACTTCGCCTCCTTGATCAGCTCGACCTCGCCTTGCCGCACGCCAGCCTCGAGCCGCTCGCCCTGGCTGACGGACACCTCGGCGTGATCGACCTCGAGCTTGCGCAGGTGCTCGATCGCGTGCTTGGCAGCGGCCTCGAGCTCGTCGAGCAGGCGCAGTGAGTCGTCCGGGAGTTGGTCGAGGCCCTGATGCGTGTTGCTGACGATCCAGTCTCGGGCCGAGGGCGGCTCGCTCGGGCCCGTGCTGGGCTCCGTTGCTACGTGCTCGAGCTCGTCGAGCGCGAGCGCCGGATCTTCCATCGTCTCGACCACCATCTCGGTGAACGACTCCGGCTCACCGGCGCCGAGCGTCTCTGCGGCGTCGATCGCGAGCGGAACCTCGGCGGCCTCGGGTGCGAGCGAGGGCTCGGTCGCGTCGTCCTTGGCGTCGGCCGGGATGTCGACCACGACCTCCGGGGCCTCGCTGGCGTCGAACGCTCCGGTCTCCACGTCCAAGGAGCCCTCGGCGATCGGCAGCTCGGTGACGCTGACGGACTCGGTCGCATCGAACACGACCGGCTCGTCGAGCACCTCGGAGACCGGGAGCTGTGAGGGCGGCGCGTCGGGACTCTCGAACACGAGCCGCTCACCAGCGGAAGGCTCGGAGGCCTCGTCGGTGTCGGCAGACGTGAGCGGCTCGAGCTCGACGTCGACCGGCTTCTTCGCGGCCTTCTTCTTGCCGGTCTTCTTGGCGGCTTTCTTCCCGACCTTCTTGGCCGCCTTCTTCCCGGC
>CBFGLP010000667.1:0-3782 GCA_965649595.1 uncultured Myxococcales bacterium
GCTCGCGATCATGCCGTGGAACTTCCCGCTCTGGCAGGTGCTGCGCGCCGGCGTCCCAGCGCTGCTGGCCGGCAACACGCTCGTGCTCAAGCACGCCGAGGCGACGCTCGGGTGTGGGTTCGCGCTCGAGCGACTGATCCGCGAGGTCGGCTTCCCGCTCGGAACCTTCGAGACGCTGGTTTGCTCGCACGAGATCGTCGCCGAGCTGATCGCGGATCGTCGCGTCGCTGGGGTCACGCTGACTGGCAGCGTCCGCGCGGGTCGAGCCGTCGCCGCGGCGGCTGGCAAGGCGCTCAAGAAGGTCGTGCTCGAGCTCGGCGGGAGCGATCCCTACGTGGTCTTGCCCGACGCCGACCTCGATCTCGCCGCCGAGGTCTGCGTGAAGGCGCGCTTGAACAACAGCGGGCAGACCTGCATCGCGGCCAAGCGCTGGATCGTCGTCGACTCGATCGCCGACGCGTTCCACGAGCGGGTGCTCGCGCGGCTGCGGGCCGCGAAGGTTGGCGACCCCCGCGACGAGGCCACGACCGTCGGCCCGCTCGCGCGGGTAGACCTCCGCGACGCGCTCCACGATCAGGTCGAGCGCAGCGTCGCCGCGGGTGCTCGGTTGGTGCTCGGTGGACAGGTGCCCGAGGGTCCGGGGGCGTTCTACCCAGTCACGCTGCTCGATGGCGTGCGACCTGGCATGCCCGCGGCCGACGAAGAGCTGTTCGGTCCGGTCGCCGTGCTGATGCGCGTGCAGAACGAAGAGGAGGCGCTCGCGGTCGCGAACACCTCCGACTTCGGGCTCGGTGCCGCGGTGTTCACCCGCGATCTCGCGCTCGGCGAGACGATCGCCCGCGAGCGACTCGAGGCTGGGGCCTGCTTCGTCAACGACCAGGTCCGCTCGGATCCACGGCTGCCCTTCGGCGGCATCAAGGACAGCGGCTATGGCCGCGAGCTCGGCCTTCAGGGCGTGTGGGAATTCGTCAACGTGAAGACGGTCTGGGTCGGCTGAGCGCTCGCAGGCTGCTAGTCAGGGTCGGTCGTGGCCTCGTCGTCCTCGCCAAAGGTCTTGTCGATGGCCTCGTCGACCTCCTCGGCCGCCTCCTCCATCGCCTCGCGGCTCTCCTCGGCGGCTTCCTCGACCCTCTGCTCCGCGTCCTCGAACGAAGGATCATTCTCGTCCTCGACCTCGTCCTCCACCTCGCTAGCCGGCGGATTGGCGGGCTGATGATCGTACTGCTCGTCGTAGCGACCGCCTGGCTCGTTGGTGTCGCGGGTGTTCTTTTGACAGCCGAACACCAGCGCGAGCCCGACGAGCGAAATGGCCATTCGACCAGGACGGAACATATTTGCGCTTTGGTGCATGGAGGCCGACCCGGAGCAAGGACCATTCCAGGAGTGGCGACACGGTCTCGATCAATGGACCATGGGTCGGGGTTGCTTCTTGCACGCAGGTGGCGTGGCCGTGCGGCTCATCCAGACACACGCGAGTCTTTCTCGCTCCGCGGTCTAACGACCAAGACTGATCGAGTGACCAAATGCGCGAGCGGTATCGCTAATTGCCAACGAGCGCTCGCGCCTATCCAGCGACTCGACGTGTGCGTCCGAGAGACACGCGCGCTCGTGCTCCTCTCCAGGGGCCGGCTAGCAGGACGCTAGACCTCCGCCGGCCCGCGCGGCCCGGGGAACTCGGCCGGCGCGTCTTCGCGACCGGGGAACTCATCGGGCTCGTCGCGATCTGGAGGACGGACTGGATCGGGCTCGCTCGGTGGCGGCGTCTCGTCCGGCGCGTGCCGAGGCAGGCTGAAGGGATCGGGCTCGCTCGGCGGCGGCAGCTCCTCGGGAGGCTTGCTCGGACCCTCGGGCGGACTCTCCGGACTCGGCGGCGGGACCTCGCGCTCGGGTAGCTCGGGACCCGAAAAGACAGGTCCACGAGTGGAGGAACGAGGGTCGGACGAGGAGATCGCTGGGCCCGAGGTAGTCGGCATCATGGAGATCCTGATCGATCGATCGGACGAACACCCGCGCGGGGTTTGCCGCGGCCGAGCGCGGCCAATGGTACGCGCCCGAGAAAGGCACTGCGAGCAATCGTGCCGTGGCTGCGCGGGTGTGCCCGATTGACACGTCCCCGGCGTCGTTCGCTGCGATCGTCCTGTGAAGTCGTCGGCGGGGCTCGGCACGATTGCTGCAAATTTGCCTGGTCGACTGGTTCCGGCTGCCTGGTGGCTCGGAGGGAGCGCCAGAAAAGCTCGCGTCGACTCGATTCGACACGTTCCGCCCAATGCCCGCGATGCCCGTGCTGTCAACAACTCACCCGCTGCTCTCGGCTGCGAGCGGCCGCCTCGGCCTTTCGACCGCGGCCGGCCGACTCGATGCCTTCAAGCCGGTGCTCGGGCTGCTCTCGCGCGTGGTCGGGCGGCTGGCCGAGCGAGTGATGGACCGCTGGACGTCGCGCTTCATGTCCGGCGTGAGCATCGTGAGCATCGGGTTTCGTCAGCCGCTGCGCATCGGCGACCTCGTCGAGACCCTGCGAGTGACACGGCTCGAGATCGCTGACGGGCGGTTGGTGCTGGTCCCCAACAAAGAGGACTCGCAGAACATCTCGACCACTTCGACAGCGCTCGGTCGGCGACGGGTCGAGATCGCCTGTGGGGTCGCGTACGCTTCGAGCCTCGACCACGTCGAGCAGGTCGCTCGCGCTGCGCTCGAGCAACTGACCGAGCGCGACCGCGAGCGACCAGTGACGATCTACTTCACTGGTTTTGGGGCGAGCTCGATCGATCTGGTTGCGCACTTTTGGATCGACTCGACCCGCCGGCAGGACCTTTTCGTGGCCCGCTCGGCCGCGATCGAGGCCCTCGAGCAGGCCTTCGCCGACGCCGAGATCATCATGCCTTTCCCCATCCGCACGCTGGATTTCGGAGCCGACTCGGCGGGCGGGGAGGGCCTCGAGCGAGTAATCCGGCTCGGAGGTCGAGGAGGACGGCCGCAGGCCCGAGCTCGATACACCCCAGGCGCCAAACCAAGCGGGTCGGCCGACTCGGCACGAAACGAGCATGTCGAGGTTCAGCCTGTCACCAGCCGCACGAATCCGACAGCGACGCATCGCTGAGATTCGCTCGCACCCGACCCTGGGCATACTCCCGCCATGAACCACTCTCCCTCCCACGCTCTCTCTCGACCCGCTCGCTCGATCGTTGCGATCTCGAGCCTCGCCCTGCTGCTCGCCGCCGCGTCCGGCTGCGTGAGCAAGAAGAAGTACGAGGCCCTGCAGGCCGACCTCGACAAGACCCAAGCCGAGCTGACTGGCGCGAATCAGCGCGCCCAGGATCTCCAGACCGCGCTCGAGGAGAGCGAGGCCGAGGTCATCGCGCTCGCCTCCCGGATCGCCGATCTCGAGGAGCAGATCGCCGTCGCCGAGGCTCGGGCGTCCGACGCCGAGTCCGAGCTCGCCGCCTTGATCAAGGACAAGAGCCAGCTGACCGCGTCGGTCGAGCAGATGCAGCAAGCGCTCGCCGAGCTGCAGCGCCAGCAGGCTCAGGCCGAGGCCCGGGCGGCCGAGTACCGCTCGGTGTTGGCCAAATTCCAGAGCCTGATCGACTCCGGCAAGCTCAAGGCGAAGATCGTCGACGGTCGCATGGTCCTCGAGCTCAAGACGGACATCTTGTTCCCGTCTGGCTCGGCCAAGCTGTCGGACGAGGGCAAGGCGACCATTCAGGAGGTCGCGCGTCTGCTCGCCGACATCCCCGAGCGTGAATTCCAGATCGAAGGTCACACCGACAACGTGCCGATCAAGA
>CBFGLP010000668.1:0-2889 GCA_965649595.1 uncultured Myxococcales bacterium
CAGGTGTTCCTGTGGGACATGGACCAGCTGACCCCCGCCGCTCAGATCCCCTTCCGCGGCACCTTCGATCGTCGCGGTCGGTGGGAGCTCACCGGCATGATCACGCCCTGAGCGGAGCGTGCGAAGCGGCGTCGCCCCGTCGAGTGCTCGGCGGGGCGGCGCTGCTCATGTCGATCAAAGCTCGACGATCGTGGCAATCTCGACGGTCGATTCACCGCTCGGCTCGACGGTGAGCGATTGATTCGGAATCGAGACCGCGTCACCGCTGCCCGGGAAGAGCGACGATTGCAGGTTCTGATCGCGATCGAGCACCGCGTTCGCCTTGTAGGCCCCAGCGTGGATCTGGTCGAAGACCAGCTCGACCTCGGTCGCGCCGGTCTCGGCGGTGGCGAAGATCGAGCGGGAAAAGTCGCACAGGCCCATCAGCGGACAATTCTCGGTCGACAGGAACACCCACACGTCGGCTGGCTCGGCCAGCGGGTCCTGCCAGCTCACGGTCGCGCGCAGCAGCGGCATCGGCGGGAACGGGGCGTCACCGTTGCCCTGCGAGCTCTCGTCGACGGGGAAGGGATCCGGGAGCTCGCGGGTCTCGAGCCGCTCGGCGAGCCAGTACACGTGCTGGTTGCCCTTGACCTTCACGTCGAAGACCAGCTGGTCGGGGCCGTCGAGCTCGAACAGCGCGTCGATGTAGTCGCAGCCGCCGTCGAGCGCACAAAAGCGCCAGCTGCCGCGGCCCTGCGCGTCGACGGGCGTGTGCTCGACCAGCGTGGTCCGGCTGTCGCGGAGGATCCCGAGGAAGTAGCCGCCGTTGCGATAGACCAGCACGTCCTCGCCACCGAAGCTCTCGATCATGAACGCGAAGCGGAGCGAGTTCTGAGCGTCGAGGTCGGCGCGAGAGAAGAGCACGTGGCCGTCGGCCGGGCGCAGGTCCATGTTCATCGGCTCGAAGGTGCCGAGCGGGGTCATCGTCGCGGGGCCGCTCCACAGGCCGGCGAGGCGGGTCATGAGATCGAGGCCGACGAGCTCGTCGGGCTGCTCGGTCGTCGATCCAGTGTCGCCGCTCTCGCTGGTCGTCGCGGTGGTCGCCTCGGCCTCGTCGGAGGTCGCGGTCTCGCTCGCGCCGAGCTCGTCGTCGGCTGGATCGTCGCCCTCGCTCGGACGGCAGGCGGGCAGCACGAGCAACGCGAGGAAGTAGGGCAGGGGACGCAGGCGACCAGGCATGTAGACAACTCCACGCTTTAGTCAGCCTCAGGCTGAGGACGCGAGGATGACAGGGTCGATCAGGCCGCGGCAATCGGCGTCGGCGTGGGCAAACGACGGCGCGTGGCCCGGTGACGGGTGGGCTGGTCTGCGGTGTTCTAGTGGGCGCGCCCGCGCTCGCCTCGACGCCCGCGCTCGGGCGGCCTACCATCGCGGCACAGCGCCATGCAGCTCTTCATCGACACGGCAGACATTCGGGAGATTGAGCAGGCGGCGGCCCTCGGCTTGCTCGACGGCGTGACCACCAACCCCAGCTTGGTCGCCAAGACCGGCAAGCCGATGCGGGCGGTGCTCGAGCAGATCTGCGAGCGCGTGCGCGGGCCGGTCAGCGCGGAGGTGCTGGCGGTCGAGACCGAGGAGATGCTGGCCGAGGCGCGCGAGCTCGCAACGATCGCCCCCAACATCGTGGTCAAGATCCCGTTGATCGAGGCGGGCCTGCGCGCGGTAAAGGTCCTGACCGAGGAGGGCATCCGTACCAACGTGACGCTCTGCTTCAGCCCGCTGCAGGCCCTGCTCGCGGCCAAGGCCGGCGCGACCTATATCAGCCCATTCGTCGGACGCCTCGACGACATCGGCCACGACGGCATGCAGCTGGTCGAGCAGATCGTCGACATGTACGAGACCTACGGGCTCGACACGCAGGTGCTGGTCGCCTCGGTCCGCTCGCCGACCCACGTGGTCGAGGCGCTGCGGCTCGGAGCCGACGTCGCGACGATCCCCTTCGACGTGATCGGCAAGCTGATCCGGCACCCGCTCACGGACTCGGGTCTGGAGCGGTTCTTGGCCGACGCGGCCAAGATTCCTCGCGGGTAGATCACCCTTGCCCAACAACGACCCGCGGATCTTCTTCGCCGCCGAGCGGACCCTGCTGGCTTGGATCCGCACGGGCGTGACGACGATCGGGCTCGGCTTCGTCGTCGCTCGCTTCGGGCTGTTCCTGCGGATCCTCGAGGCGAGCCACGCCGCGCCGGCGCGGACCAGCTTGTCGGCAACGCTCGGGATCGTGCTGGTCCTGCTCGGGGCGTTTTGCTGCGCGGCTGCGGCCCTGCAGTTCTTCCGCTACACGCGTAGCCTCTCGGCCGCCGAGACCCCGCCGCGCTACACCGCGATGCCGAGCATCGTTCTGGCGTCGGCGCTGGCCTGCGTCGGCGTGGTCTTGGCCGTGTACCTCTTGCTCTGATCAGCGCTCAGCACTGCTCGGCTTCGCTGAGCGAGGTCGCCTTCGCTACGCAGCGGGCGTACTCGGCATAGACGAGCTTGCCGCGCAGCTGGATCTTCTTCTCGGCCGACTCGATGCAGCGCAGCTCGAGCCGGTCGATCAGAGCTTCGGCGCCCTCGCGTTGGTCCTGCGGCACCTCGGCGAGCACCAGCTCGATCTTGTGCTGACAGATCTGCGCGGGCGAGGGTGCGCGGACCCAGATCCACCAGAATACGAACACGCCGAGGGCGAGTAGCGAGAGGACGATGCTGGCGATCTTGCTTCCAGACACGTCAACCTCCGCCGTCGATCACCTTGAAAGCGGCGCGGCGGCGCTTGGCCTCTTGGTCTTGCTCGCCTTCGCTGGTGGAGGTGACCCCGGCAACTCGCCGCGGCGCGCTGCCCGTCGGCCCGGACGGGCCGACGGAGCC
>CBFGLP010000669.1:0-5583 GCA_965649595.1 uncultured Myxococcales bacterium
TCGTAGATGCGGCCAAACCCGAAGGTCTGCATGCCCGAGTGGTAAACGTCCCAGAAGGTCGCGACCACCGAGGCGGCCACGATCACGTAGCTCGAGCTGATCATCGCAATGAACAACAGCAGCGGGACCAGCGTGAAGCGCAGCTTGTGGAGCTTGAAGATCTCCCGGTTGCCATGACTGCGGACGAACACCAGCACCAGGTGGGCGTGGATGAACATGCCGATCAGCAGGCCCGACCAGGTCACCTCCCAGCCCCACCAGGCGAACGGGCGGTCGGCGAACTCCGTGCCGGAGATGCCGATGCCGAGCAGCAAGGCCAGCAGCGGCGGGGCCAGGAAGAACACCCAGTCGTACCAGGCGCTGACGATGTAGGGCGACTTGTTCCCGCTCATCGCGAGCACGAGCTTAGCAGGTCTTCGGCTACCGATCCGCCCGTCGATCCTGCTCGACCAGCATCCCGCTGGCGAACATGCTGTCCCGCTCGCTCCGCATGATCGTCAGCTCCTCGGGCACGAACACCCGCTGTTCCCACGGCGGGTCCTCGCGCGGGCGCTTGTTCATCACGCTGTCGCGATAGCGCGAGTGCGGGAGCCCGAAGAAGTGCCCCAGCTCGTGGCCCATCACCACTTTGGTGCCGAGCTTCGAGAGGATGATCCAGCGCTTGTCGGTGTTGCTGCGCTGCCGCCAGTGGACGCCGCGGATCTGCTCGCCCGCTACGTCGACGTCGTCGAGCCGGCCGACCACGAACACGTGCACGACACCGCGAGAGAAGCGGGACCGACCGATCGCGTCGCGTTGCTCGCGGGTCGCGACGTGCAGGAACGAGGCCTCGACGGCGTCGACGGCCTCGATCTGAAAGCCGACGTCGGCCGGCTCGAACAGGCGAAAGGCGTGCTCGAGCTGGGCGGCCATCCACTCGGGGCTCTGCGCGGGTCCTTCGGAGCCGACGACGACGTGAAGATGGATCGCGAAGCAGTGCTTGCGGTCGACGGGGCAAGCAGGTGTGCGGTCGACGAAGCAGGCCAGCGCGGGGTCGACGGCAGGGTCGAGCATCGCCGGGCACTGCCGAGCACCGAGCAGGACCGGCAGGAGCACGAGGGGCGAGAGCAGCACCGCGGGAGAGTGTACGGCCCTGGGCAGGGAGGCGAGCGCGGGCTACAAGAGGCCGGATGCCGAAGGCCCAGCGACCCGTGTCGGCGGGTGATCCGCCCGAGAGCCCGTCGAGCGACGCCGCAGAGGCGGAGCGCCGCAGGAGGATCGGCATCCGCGTGCTGCTGGTGATCGGCTTGATCCTCTCGGTGTTGATGGTCGTGTTCGGGACCACGACCGCCCGCTCGTACGACGAGTTCGCCACCTACCAGAAGGCCACGCTCGACAACCCTGCCGCGCCGCCGCGCTGGGAGACCGAGGCGCTGAGCGTCGACGGCTGCGTCGACGAGGTGCTCGCGTGGGTCGAGGCGTGCCCGGGAGTGTCGAGCTGGTGCGAGGGGGCGCTGCCCGACGTGATGAACAAGTGCCTAGCAACGCAGGATCGCTCGGCCTTCTGTGACGAGGTCGGGGACGCGGTGCTCTCGACTCGCTTCGGATACGACGAGTGTGCAGAGCGCTACGACGCGATCGAGGGTCGCTACGCTCGACGCTTCGCCAAGAAGCACTGCGCGGCGATCTATCGGGTGATCGCGGGCCACTGCGCGCCGATCAAGCAGCAGGATCAGCGCTGAGCTAGCGAATCCGGAAGCCGAACTCGAGATCGCCCCAGGGGCTCGGAGCGCAGCTCGACCACCATCCGCCGGCGCCGGGCTTGGCCGCGAGCTCGATGTCGCTGACGACCACGCCGATCACCTGCTTGCGCTCGGGCGCGTACAGGATCGTGCCGCGCAGGACCTGGATCGGCTCGGCGTCGCGGGTCCGAGCGCAGGTCGACAGGGCTGGCGGCTCGCTCTGCTCGACGAACGCGTAGGTGCCCGGCAGCTCTCGGAGCTGCCGGACCTCGACCCAGCCCTTCACGACCACGCCCCGACAGCGGAGCGTGATCGCCTGGCGACCACGGCTCGGCTTGCCCTCGACGCTGATCCGCTGTCCGACCCACGAGCGCGCGTCGGCGTGCTTGCCCGCGTGCATGTGCACGAGCGCTTGCTTGGACTGGGCATCCGGATAGATCGCAGCGCCGGGCTCGAGCCGCAGCGAGGCGCCCTCGCTCGCGGCCGACTCGAGGTCCGCCGAGCCGAGCGGCCCCGGCTGGTAGAGCGGACCAAAGTCCTTGGGCTCGATCGCTAGCGTGAGGCCAAACCCGCACTGCGGATCATCCCAGCCAACCCGCAGCCGATCTCCATCTTGGTCGAGCGGGGTCAGCGGGAGCCCGGCCGCGAGCGCGAGCCAGGGCGCGGGCGTCAGCTCGACGCGCAGGCCTGACACCAGATCACCGGGCTGCAGCGCGGCGACCAGGCGCAGCGCTTGCCAGACCGGCTCGGGAGAGCGCAGCTGCGTGTCCCGTCCGCTGACCACCACGGGCTCGGCGGGCGGGGGCTGCCAATCGAGCTGATCGAGGGGCAGCAGCACCCGGAGCCGCTCCGGATCGACGACTACGGCCTCGAGCGCGCGCGCGAGCGAGGCCGATGATGTGGTCGCTGGACGGGCGGGGAGCTCGGGGACGTCCGTGCTCCAGCGTGCCGCACCGATCCTCCATATGCGGGCGCGCTCGGCATGGAAGTCGCCGGGATCGTCCGCGAGCAGGGTGGCGACCAGGGCCTCGTCGCTCTCGGCGAGCACGATCTCGTCGGAGCGCTCGGGCGGTGGCGTGACGGGATCGGTCGTCGAGGTCCCTCGGCACCCCGCCAACGTGATCAGTGCTGCGAGCGCTTTGCCGGCCCCTAGCAGGCTAATACAGGCGAGTTGGCGGTCGGTCATGCGGCAGTGCGAACGGCTCGACGCAGAGAACCACACGCTCCGTTGCCTACCACGCTCACGAGCGAGCTCCGCGAAAGTGGCACTCTCCATTGGTGCGCCCGAACCCTGATCCGTTGCCGGGCAACGAGGGGTCGGAGAGGCGAAATCGCCCCAGAATCCATGTTCACGACCGAGTCCTCGCGCGCGATTATCACGACTCGGACTTGGTTGTTCGGCGTACGCGTACGGCCTCTGGAGATGGTCTAGCAGTGGGCTCTCGCTCTTTGGGCGCTTGGTGTTTTTCCTTGACGTCGGTGTCCCGATCGGAGGACAGTCTCTACGTGATGCGCAGGTTTGCATTCGCTCTGCTTGGTTCGTCCTTGATCCTCGGCGTCGTCGCCTGCAATGAAGAGCCGGAAGAGCCGAACGCCTTCCAGACTCAGGGCAACAACGACGACGAAATCGACACGGAGGAGTCCGGGGCACCCGAAGACCTCCCGGCCGACACCGGTGAGTCGACGTCCGAAGATACGACCGAGGACACCACGACCGAGGACACCGGTCCTGGCGGCTGTGGCAACGGCGTGATCGACGACGGCGAGCAGTGCGACGGTGGCAACCTCAACGGGTTCACCTGCACCGACCTCGGCTATGCCGGCGGCACCTTGGCCTGCGACCCCGTGACCTGCACCTACGACGCGTCGGGCTGCACTGCCGACACCACGACCTCCGGCACCTCCGGCTGAGGCCCCCGATTAGCGACCTCAATCTCCGAAGGGGCGCGAGCAAATGGGCTCGCGCCCTGTCGCCAATTTCAGCCCCAGCGTGGCTGGCGCGCTTTGCTTGGTTGTGTCTCTTCGTCGGGCTGGTTTCGCTCTACACCTGCACTGCGCCTGGGCGGATCGGCTATCCCGACGACGAGATCGTGTTCCAGACGACCGCGAGCCTGTGGGAGAGGGGCTCGCTCGAGGTCGATGGCATCGCCCGGCGGACCGGAGAGAAGCCGTCGCGTCCGACCGGGACCTTCGGTTGGGCCAGCGGACGCGAGGGTCGGCGCTATGGCTTCTTCGGGCACGGGATCTCGATCGTCGCGCTGCCGATGTACGGGCTCGCCAAGGCGACCGTCGACGAGGTCCCGCCGCTGTGGCGACACGCGATCCGCTCGGACTTGTTCGGCTTTCACACGCGCGGGCACGAGGCCGACTGGCTGCGCATCGTCGTCAGCCTGACCAACTGCCTGATCACACCCTTGGCCGTGCTGCTGCTCGGGCTGTGGGCGCGGGCGCTCGGGCATGGCTTGTGCCCCGCGCTCGCGCTCGCGCTGATCTACGGGCTCGCAACTACGGCTTGGCCCTACTCGGGCACCTTGCTGAGCGAGCCGCTGACCACCGTGGTGCTGCTCGCCGCGGCGCTCTCGATCACGCACTGGCGACGCGAGCGAGCGCGCGACCTCCAGCTCGGGGCCCGCTGGCTCTACCTCGCGGCCACGCTCGCGGGCCTGAGCGTGCACGTGCACCTGCTCAACGTGCTGGCGATCCCCTGCCTGCTCGGGTTCGCGGCGGCGCCGAGCTGGCGCGAGCGGGCGTGGGCGGGCGAGCGACGCGTGTGGATCATCGCGCTGCTGCTCGGCAGCGCGGGCGTGGCCCTGCTGCTGTTTGGCCAGTGGTGGCGCTTCCGTGACCCCTTCGAGTCGGGCCGCTACGATCACTACGGCTACTGGGTCTGGCCCTTCGAGGCGCTGGCGACCATGGTGGTCGCGCCGGGGCGGAGCTTGCTGATCTACTCGCCGCCGATCCTGCTCGCGCTGTGGTGGTGGCCTCGCTTGGTTCGACGCGAGCGGGACCTCGCGGCGTTCGTGCTCGCGCTGGTGCTGCTGCGCACGCTGGTGGTCGCGTGCCGCAGCGACTGGCACGGCGGCTGGGGGATCGGACCTCGCTACCTGATCCCGCTGGTGCCCTTCTTGCTCTTGCCGCTGCTCGAGCCACTCTCGCGCTGGCGCTCGCTCGCGCGGGTGGCTCGGATCGGCTTCGTCGCGTTCGTGCTCGCGTCGGTGCTGCTGCAGGCCTGGCTGGCCGTGCACTCGATCTTCCAGGTGATGTGGACGATCAACCAAGCCTACGGGCGCGTTCGCTACTGGGCGATCGCCGACTGGAAGCTGTGGGCGACGCCGCCAGCCGCGTACTGGTACCTCGAGCAGCCGACCTTCGAGTTCCTCCGCGCGGGCAAGTGGGCCGCTGCCCGCAACTCTGCGCAGGTCGAGCTGCTGAGCATGGGTGCGTGGCGGGTGGCCGCGGCGACGGGCGAGCGCGGGCTCTTGCAGATCATGCAGGGCATCGGGGCCGCCGGGGCCCTCGCGAGCGTTGCGCTCGCTTGGCTGATGCTCCGCTGGCGCGAGCCTTCGGCTCAGACCACACCAGTGCCCAAGCCCTCGGGCACGTAAAGCAGGGCATCGGCCAGCTGCTCGATGAACATCCGCAGCAGCTCGATGCGGTGCCCGGCCAGCTCGTCGGGCGAGGCCCCGGCGCCAGCCAGCGCATCGTAGTGATGGCGCGCGAGCTCGAGCTGCACGACCACGGCCGGCTGCATGCTCAGCAGCGGCCACACGAACGCCTCGACCGCGTGCTCGGGCGTGTGGGGATCGAGCCGCCAGCGGTTGGCCAGCATGAAGCGATCGTGGCCCTCGAGCGCGATCGCCAG
>CBFGLP010000670.1:0-4059 GCA_965649595.1 uncultured Myxococcales bacterium
CAGCCGCGGGCGGCTGACGAAGCCCTTCAGCCGCGGGCGGCTGACGAAGCCCGTCAGCCGCGGGCGGCTGACGAAGCCCTTGCACGACCGGCTTGACGGCAGCGTCCGGCGGCGCGAAGGCAGGCGCCTGATAGCCGAACATGGTGATCGCCGCGTCTCGAGGGTTCGGCGGCGCCGCTTGGGGAGGTGGTGCGGCGGGGGCCACGTGCTGGCCACCATGCCCGCTGTCGCTCGGATCGAAGCCCGAGTACTGCGGCTGCGGGCGCGGGGCAGGCCGACGCCGACGCATCGAGGGGCTGCCGGTCTCGACCGTGGTGGGCCGCATGGGGCTCGAATCCGGGGACATGGTCGAGCCCGTCGAGCCCGTCGGCCCGGATGAACCGACGAAACCAGCTGGGGCGCTGGGCGGGGCGGTCGTACGTACGGGCCCTGGACCTGGGCCAGAAGCCGGGCCGGGAGGTGGCGGGTAGTCGGCTGGGTTGGGGTAGCCCTTCGGCCCGACCGGGCTGACGTAGCCCGCGGATGGAGCCATCTCGGTTCGCTCGCGCCGGTGCCCACGCGGCTGCGGCGTGTCGGTGGGATCGCCAAAGAGCTTGCGAACGTTGAGCGCCCCGGTCGGTGGACGAGGATGCCGCTCGTGCTGCGACTGTCCGCAGACCGGGCAGAAGGTCGCGCCGCCAGCCACCTGCGAGCCACAGCGGGGGCACTTGGAGGTGGACGCGGTAGCCGTGCTGACCGCGGCCAGGTCGTAGTCACAGACCTGGCACTGCACCGCGTTCGGTGGATTTTCGGTCCCGCAGGCCGGGCATGGGATCTTGTCGCGCATCGCGTCCGCTATGACTCGGCTTGAAAGCCCTCGCGGGCTGCGATAGACCGCGTTGCCAGGCTGCCGAGGGTATCGACCGCCCACGAGCGCGTCAATGCAGCCTCGATCGGTCCCCCTTCATCGGGTCGTACCCCACTCGCTTCCGCCCTCGTCGCCTTGGTCAGCCCACCGGGCGCCCTGCCCCGCTCGCCCAGCGAGCTCTCGAGATCCCTCTGCGACCCGTCCGCACACCCGCTCCTCGCCTTCGCCTCGTTCGCCTGGTCCCGCTGGCGATCTGCCTGCTCGGCTGCGCACCGATCGTTCGGCCCGCACCTTTCCAGGGCGCCCGCACGCAGGTCACGGACGCCAGCTTGGTCGGGCCCTTCGACGGGCAGATCCTCGACCAGACCACCGGCGAGCCCGTCCAGGACGCGGTGGTGGTCGGGGTGTGGTCCTACGATCACGGCGACGGCTTCATCGGACCCTCGGGCTCGGAGACCGTGTCGGTCCAGACCGACTCGGCCGGCCGCTATCGAATTCCTCGCGCGCCCATGCGCAAGCGCGGGCAAGCCATGCGGCTCGTGTCCTTCCACCTCGTCGTCTACAAGCGCGGATACGCGAGCTACCGCTCCGACGCGCTGTTCGAAGGCGGCTCGCGGCGCGACTTCACGAGCCGACACAACCGCATCGAGCTGATCAAGTGGCGGGAGCGGGACTCCCACGCTCAGCACTTGCTCTTCCTCGCGCCGCCGCGCGAGGTCATGCGAGTGGCCGACTGGGAGCAAGCCCAGGCCAACCTCGATCTCTACCGGGCGCTCGGCGGGATGCCGGACGCGAGCGAGCAGGAGCCCGGCACCGGGCCCGACGGTGGACCCGGTGAGGCGCCCGACGTGGGCCCCGACTCGCACGAGGGCCAGTGGCTCGACGCGACCGGCCTCGTGTATCCCGAGGACATCGCGATGCGGACCGGCTACGACGGAGAGTTTGCGATCGAGGATCTCGCCGACTTCCCGCGCACGGCCTACTACCACGGCGTGCTGTTCCGGGCGGTCGACCGCGAGGAGACCCAGGACTTCTCGTTCCGCGTGTGGCATCGCCCGCCGGGTGGGCTCGATCCGGTCGTCGAGATCTTCCGCGAGAACCTCCCGGTCGAGGCGACCGCCGAGGTCACCGACGAGACCTGGATCTACGTCGAGCCGGGCACCGAGTTCCGCGGGGTCGCGTTCGTCGATCGAGACAAGCAGACCGGCGTGCTGGTCAGCTGCGGACCCCAGCAGTGCATCGACGTGGACACGGCGATCATCCTGGCCAAGTACATCCACGGCCAGCTCGACGCGCTGCGCTGGATCGAAGCGCCGGACGCCGACACGGTCCCGCCCGCCAGCGAGCCGACGCCACCTAGCAAGCCGCCCGCACGAGCGGACGAGGAGGTCGAACCGTGACTCGACGAAGCCCTTCGGCCCGGACGGGCCGACGAAGCCCGCACCTCGTCGCTCGGCTCGTGCGGCTGAGCGCGATCACGATCGGGCTCGCGGGGCTCGCTAGCCTGACGCTCACGCGCCCCGCCCACGCGTGGGACCCTTCGACGACCCACCAGGGCATGCTCGAGGCTGGGGTCACCCGCAGCGCGCTGCACCTGCGCTGGATGGACGCCAGCGAGCTCGAGCGGGGGCTGTTCAGCGACCTGCGCGTCGACCCGAAGCTGCTGGACGAAGCCGAGCTGCGGCTCTTGCAGCTCACGCTACGCGACACCCACGCAGACGTCGGGGCAGAGCCGCTCGGAGGTCCGGGGGCCTGCCCACCCGCCGAGGCTCCGCCTTCGACCCAGCTCTTTTGCGTCGACAAGGACGTGTGGGAGCAGTCGGCGCTCGGCTGGATGCGCCTGGGGATGATCGCGGAGGTCACCCCGGAGGCGCGCCTCGTCCACCACTTCCTCGACCGAGCGAAGCCCGACGCGACCACCTGGGAGGATCCCGAGCTGTCCGGGCTGGCGCTTCGGCGGCGTCAGATCACCAACGGAGAGCCGCTCGCTGGCGTGCTGACGGGCACCAACTTCGATGGCAAGGCCCAGTCGGCGCTCGGCTGGCTCGCGGACAGCGAGGATCTGCTCGCGCCGACCAAGCTCTACCAACACCTCGAGCTGGCCAGCACCGCGCCGACCCAGGCCGAGCGCGACCATCACCTCGCGCTCGCGCTGCTCGGGATCGGGGCGCTGCTGCACGTGGTCCAGGATCTCGGCGTGCCGGCGCACGCTCGCGGTGACGGAGCGGCCTTCTTCGCCAAGCTCTCGGCTGCGGCAGGCGATCGCGGGCTCCCCCTGCAAGAGTTCGTGCGGGTCGAGTACGGGCGCAGCGATCTACCGGGCGTGCCGACCGGGATCCCGACCACGGCGCCGACCGGCGTGCCGCTGAGCGAGACCTTGCTCGGGCACCTGTTTGGGGACGACTCGCCAGAAGCCGAAGCCCAGCTCAGCCCCAGCGGTGTCGAGATGGGCCTGGCCACGCTCGCACGCGAGCGCTTCTTCTCGGAGTCGACGCTGCCGGATCCCCGCTACCTCGAGGTCGATCAAAGCGCGGCCGAGGCAGCCAAGACCTTGCTGGGCGATGACACCGGGCTCGCGGCGGCCGAGCTCGAAGGAGCCCAGCTCGCCCCTTGGCCGGCCGAGCGCGGCTACCTGATCAGCTCGACCGGCCGGGCGCTCGCGGCCTTCGACACCGACTTCGAGGGTCGCATCCAGCTCTACCTCGACGAGACCGTGTACCGCGAGCAGGCCAGCACGCTGATCCCTGCCGCCGTCGAGGTCACGCGATCCCTGCTCGACCTGCTCTGGCCCGCCTGGCCCGACATGCGCACCGAGGGGACTTCCGCGGTCCACATCGAAGCCCCGGCGAGCTGGGCGAGCGCCGAGCTGCTGGTGCTCGTCGAGGACGAACGAGGCACGCGGCGCGAGCATGATCGCTCGCCCTTGGTGATCGGCGAGTCGAACGAGGTCGCGTTGCCCGAGCTCGGCGAGCACGAGCGAGTCGTGCTCGTGCTGCTGGCCAAGCGAGTCGCAGGGCCGCCGATCGTGATCGAGCAGGTGCTCGGAGCGAAGGCGGTCGAGCGGGCCAACGCGCCGCGACCGACGAGCACGACGCGTGGGCCCAACAACGAAGAGCCCGGCCCGCTCGGTCCTCCGCCTGCACCGATTGAGCCCCAGGTTATTTAGGCCCCCCGCAGGCATCGTGCACTCAGCCACGCACGACCGCTTCGCG